>NZ_JBBCPK010000003.1:0-103988 GCF_037150775.1 Leclercia sp. M50 | reverse complement strand
GGCGGCTGTAGCGCGGTGGTCCCACCTGACCCCATGCCGAACTCAGAAGTGAAACGCCGTAGCGCCGATGGTAGTGTGGGGTCTCCCCATGCGAGAGTAGGGAACTGCCAGGCATCAATTAAAGCCGAAAGCCCATCCTCACGGATGGGCTTTTTGCGTTGGGCGTTAAAAAAGCCGGATGGCGGCTTCGCCTTACCCGGCCTACGGCTATCCCTTTCTTGAAACTTTCTCACCTTTCACATGCAGACTCGACATTTGCCCGATTCCTGGTTATTGTCAGCTATCTGGATGTCTAAACGTTTATACGTATGCTGTGAGGATGTAAGGTTATGCCGATTCGGGTGCAGGACGAGCTACCAGCCGTCAATTTCTTGCGTGAAGAAAATGTCTTTGTCATGACGGCTTCGCGCGCTACAGGTCAGGAAATTCGCCCTCTGAAGGTGCTTATCCTGAATCTGATGCCAAAGAAGATTGAGACGGAAAATCAGTTCCTCCGCTTGCTCTCAAACTCCCCGCTGCAGGTCGATATTCAGCTGCTGCGTATTGATGCGCGCGAGTCCCGTAATACGCCTTCTGAGCATCTCAATAACTTCTACTGCAACTTTGAAGATATCCGTAACGAAAACTTTGATGGCTTGATCGTTACCGGTGCGCCGCTTGGCCTGGTTGAATTCAACGACGTGGCCTACTGGCCGCAAATCAAGCAGGTGCTGGAGTGGGCCAAAGATCATGTCACTTCAACCCTGTTCGTCTGCTGGGCGGTCCAGGCGGCGCTCAACATTCTGTACGGCATCCCTAAACAAACCCGTACCGAAAAGCTCTCTGGTGTCTATGAGCATCATATTCTGCATCCTCATGCGCTGCTGACTCGCGGGTTTGATGACTCCTTCCTGGCGCCGCATTCGCGCTATGCCGATTTCCCGGCTGCATTGATCCGCGACTATACCGATCTTGAGATCCTCGCGGAAACCGAAGAGGGCGATGCCTATCTGTTTGCCAGCAAAGACAAGCGTATTGCCTTTGTCACCGGTCATCCGGAATACGATCCCGATACCCTGGCGAGCGAATATTTCCGCGATGTGGAAGCGGGTTTAAATCCGGACGTACCGTACAACTATTTCCCGCAAAACGATCCGCAAAACAAACCACGTGCCACCTGGCGCAGCCACGGCAATCTGCTGTTTACCAACTGGCTTAACTACTACGTCTACCAGATCACGCCGTACGATCTGCGCCACATGAATCCGACGCTGGATTAATCCTCTGACGATCCTCATCCTGTAGCGTTTCAGCTCTCCAGTTAAGGCACCTTCGGGTGCCTTTTTTATTTCCGAAATTCACTCCGCCTGTAGAAAAATTTTTAAATTCATTTTTATCAGTAAGTTACCAGTCATTTAACTTAAAAATGGAAATTGTTTTTGATTTTATCGTAGAGCGAGATAGTCTTAACTCTGCTGAACGAAAACTACACAAGGATCTTTCGTTCGCGTGGGGGAAATAAATTCGGATCAATGACGAGGAGCAGCGCAATGAATCAACAGGCAACCATTATCGATGAACTGTCCTTTACTCAACCGCATGGTGAGCAGGAGAAGCAGATCCTGACCGCCAATGCCGTAGAGTTCCTTACCGAGCTGGTGACCCGCTTCGCGCCAAAACGCAATAAATTACTGGCGGCACGCATTCAGCAGCAGCAAGACATTGATAACGGCAAGCTGCCTGACTTTATTTCGGAAACTGCTTCCATTCGAGAAGGGAACTGGACGATCCGCGGTATCCCACAGGATCTGCAGGACCGACGCGTTGAAATCACCGGCCCGGTAGAACGCAAGATGGTGATCAACGCGCTGAACGCCAATGTGAAGGTCTTTATGGCCGATTTTGAAGATTCACTGGCACCCGACTGGAATAAAGTGATTGATGGGCAGATCAACCTGCGTGATGCGGTTGATGGCACCATCAGCCACACCAACGAAGCGGGCAAAATCTACCAGCTTAAGCCCAACCCGGCGGTACTGGTTTGCCGCGTACGTGGCCTGCATTTACCGGAAAAGCATGTCACCTGGAACAATGAGGCGATCCCCGGCAGCCTGTTCGATTTTGCGCTCTACTTCTTCCATAACCATAAAAACCTGCTGGCAAAAGGCAGCGGACCTTACTTCTATCTGCCAAAAACGCAGTCATGGCAGGAAGCGGCCTGGTGGAGTGAGGTCTTTAGTTACACTGAGGACCGTTTTGAACTGCCGCGCGGCACCATCAAGGCCACGCTGCTGATTGAAACGTTGCCTGCGGTCTTCCAGATGGATGAGATTCTGCATGCCCTGCGTGACCACATTGTTGGCCTGAACTGTGGCCGCTGGGATTACATCTTCAGCTACATCAAGACCCTGAAGAACCACCCGGATCGCGTTCTGCCCGATCGTCAGGTGGTGACGATGGATAAATCTTTCCTCAATGCCTATTCGCGTCTGCTGATCAAAACCTGCCACAAACGCGGCGCCTTCGCGATGGGCGGAATGGCAGCGTTTATTCCCAGCAAAGACAGCGAACGTAACACCCAGGTGCTGAATAAAGTGAAGGCTGATAAAGAGCTGGAAGCCAGCAACGGCCATGACGGCACGTGGGTGGCGCACCCCGGCCTGGCAGATACCGCCATGGAGGTGTTCAACCGCATCCTGGGCGATAACAAAAACCAGCTGCACGTGACCCGCGAAGATGATGCGCCCGTTACCGCTGCACAGCTCCTCGAGCCGTGCGAGGGCGAGCGCACCGAAGAGGGGATGCGCGCCAACATCCGCGTGGCCGTCCAGTACATCGAAGCGTGGATCTCCGGTAACGGCTGTGTACCGATTTACGGTCTGATGGAGGATGCCGCCACCGCCGAGATCTCCCGCACCTCTATCTGGCAGTGGATCCATCATCAGAAAACGCTCAGCAACGGCAAGCCCGTCACCAAAGCCCTGTTCCGCCAGATGCTGTCGGAAGAGATGCTGAACATTCAGGAAGAGCTGGGCGAGCACCGCTTCAGCAGCGGCCGCTTCGACGCCGCCGCGCGCCTGATGGAACAGATCACCACCTCAGATGACTTAATCGACTTCCTGACGCTGCCGGGCTACCGCCTGCTGGCCTGATTTCACCACATAACAATATGGAGCATCTGCACATGAAAACCCGTACCCAACAGATCGAAGCATTACAGAACGAGTGGACTCAGCCGCGCTGGGAAGGCATTGAACGCCCTTATAGCGCTGAGGATGTGGTGAAGTTGCGCGGCTCGGTAAACCCGGAATGCACCCTGGCGCAGCTGGGTGCCGCCAAAATGTGGCGTCTGCTGCACGGCGAGTCGAAGAAAGGCTACATCAACAGCCTCGGCGCGCTGACGGGCGGCCAGGCGTTGCAGCAGGCGAAAGCGGGCATTGAAGCGGTCTATCTGTCAGGCTGGCAAGTGGCGGCAGATGCCAACCTCGCGTCCAGCATGTACCCGGATCAGTCCCTCTATCCGGCGAATTCCGTCCCGGCCGTGGTGGAGCGAATCAACAATACCTTCCGTCGTGCGGATCAGATCCAGTGGGCATCCGGTATTGAGCCAAACGATCCGCGCTTCGTAGATTACTTCCTGCCGATTGTGGCCGACGCCGAGGCGGGCTTTGGTGGGGTGCTGAATGCCTTTGAGCTGATGAAATCGATGATTGAAGCCGGTGCAGCGGCTGTCCATTTCGAAGATCAGCTGGCGTCCGTGAAGAAGTGTGGACACATGGGCGGCAAAGTGCTGGTTCCGACTCAGGAGGCGATCCAGAAACTGGTAGCTGCCCGTCTGGCCGCTGACGTCATGGGCGTCCCGACGCTGGTGATTGCCCGTACCGATGCCGATGCCGCAGATCTGATCACCTCCGACTGCGACCCTTACGACAGTCAGTTTATTACCGGCGAACGCACCAGCGAAGGGTTCTACCGTACCCATGCCGGCATTGAGCAGGCGATCAGCCGCGGTCTGGCGTATGCTCCCTATGCTGACCTGGTGTGGTGCGAAACCTCCACCCCGGATCTGGCGCTGGCGAAACGCTTTGCCGATGCCATCCATGCGAAATACCCGGGCAAGCTGCTGGCTTACAACTGCTCGCCCTCCTTTAACTGGCAGAAAAACCTGGATGATAAAACGATCGCCAGCTTCCAGCAGGAACTGTCGGAGATGGGCTACAAATACCAGTTCATCACCCTGGCCGGCATTCACAGCATGTGGTTCAACATGTTCGACCTGGCGCACGCCTACGCGCAGGGCGAGGGCATGAAGCACTACGTCGAGAAGGTCCAGCAGCCGGAGTTCGCGGCAAGTCAAAAGGGCTATACCTTCGTCTCGCACCAGCAGGAGGTGGGAACAGGCTACTTCGACAGAGTGACCACCATCATTCAGGGCGGCGCCTCCTCCGTCACCGCCCTGACCGGGTCGACCGAAGAAGCGCAGTTCTGATAACGGAAACGCCCGGTGGCGCTGCGCTTACCGGGCCTACGGTTCTGTTTCCTGGGGTGAGGGACATCTATGTCGCGTGGCCTGGAATTGCTGATTGCGCAGACCATTTTGCAGGGCTTTGATGCTCAGTATGGCCGTTTTCTGGAAGTGACGGGCGGGGCGCAGCAGCGCTTCGAGCAGGCAGACTGGCACGCCGTGCAGCAGGCCATGAAACAGCGTATTCATCTCTACGATCATCATGTGGGTCTGGTGGTAGAGCAGCTGCGCTGCATCACCGGCAGCATCGATATCAATGCCGCTTTTTTGCTGCGGGTGAAAAGCCATTACACCCAGCTTCTGCCGGACTATCCGCGCTATGAGATTGCGGAAAGCTTTTTTAACTCCGTCTACTGTCGGCTGTTTGATCACCGCTCGCTGTCACCGGAGCGGCTTTTTATTTTCAGCTCTCAGCCGGGGCAACGTTTCCGCGCCCTGCCGCGTCCGCTGGCGAAAGATTTCTATCCTGAACAGGGATGGGAGGCGTTGTTAACCAAAGTGTTGGCCGATCTTCCCCTGCGTCTGCCGTGGCAAAATCGCCCACGTGATGTCGGGTATATCATCGCCCATCTTTGCGAAACGCTCGGTGCAGACAACCTGCGCAACTGCCATCTGCAGGTGGCTAACGAACTTTTCTACCGCAATAAAGCCGCCTGGCTGGTGGGGAAACTGATTACCCCGGACGCCACGCTGCCGTTTTTACTGCCCATTCACCGCAGCGATGAAGGTGAACTGGTGGTGGATACCTGCCTGACTACCAGCGCCGAAGCGAGCATTGTTTTCGGCTTCGCCCGTTCCTACTTTATGGTTTACGCCCCCCTGCCAGGCGCGCTGGTGGAGTGGCTGCGTGAGATCCTGCCCGGTAAAACCACCGCTGAGTTGTATATGGCGATAGGGTGCCAGAAACATGCGAAAACCGAGAGCTACCGGGAATATCTGCACTATATCACCCATGCGGATGAGCAGTTTATCGAGGCGCCAGGCATTCGCGGCATGGTGATGCTGGTCTTTACACTGCCGGGTTTTGACCGGGTGTTTAAGGTAATAAAGGATAAATTCGCCCCGCAGAAAGAGATGTCTGCCGCCCATGTGCGCGCCTGCTACCAGCTGGTTAAGGAGCACGATCGCGTCGGGCGCATGGCGGATACCCAGGAGTTTGAGAATTTTGTTCTCGATAAGCGACAGATTGCGCCGCAGCTGATGGCGCTGTTGCTCCAGGAAGCGCCAGAAAAAATCAGCGATCTGGGGGATAAAATCGTCATCAGCCATCTCTACATTGAACGGCGGATGGTGCCGCTCAATATCTGGCTGGAGCAGTCAGAGGGGCAGGCGCTGCACGATGCGATTGAAGAGTACGGCAATGCCATCCGGCAGCTGGCGGCAGCCAATATCTTCCCGGGCGACATGCTGTTTAAAAACTTTGGCGTCACCCGTCACGGGCGGGTCGTATTCTATGACTACGACGAAATCTGCTACATGACGGAAGTGAATTTTCGTGAAATCCCGCCGCCGCGCTACCCGGAAGATGAGCTCGCCAGCGAGCCGTGGTACAGCGTCTCGCCGGGGGATGTCTTCCCGGAGGAGTTTCGCCACTGGTTATGCGCTGACCCGCGTATCGGAGCGCTGTTTGAAGAGATGCATGCCGATCTGTTTCGCGCCGATTACTGGCGTGGCCTGCAGACCCGCATTAAGAACGGGCATGTGGAAGATGTTTATGCTTACCGGCGTAAGCAGCGGTTTAGCGTGAAGTATGCGGCTTAACGCCGGGTGGCGGCTGCGCCTTATCCGGCCTACAGAGTTTTGTAGGCCCGTGCAAGCGTAGCGCCGCCGGGCATTGAAGACTTAACGAATCCCACCATACGCCAGCGTCACCTCTTTCGCCGCCTTAATCACCAGCGCTCCCAGCTCTGTCACCCGGTCGTCGGTCATGCGTGAGATAGGCCCGGAGATGGAGATAGCGGCAAACGGCTCGCGGTGCTCATCATAAATGCAGGCGGCAATACAGCGCAGGCCGAGAGCATGCTCTTCATCATCGAAGGAGTAGCCACGCTTGCGCGTCAGGGCTAAATCTTCTTTCAGATGGACCGGTGATACCAGCGTGGCATGGGTATAGGCGTGTAAACCTTTGCGGTGCAGCAGACCCGTTACCTGCTCTTCGCTGAGCTGGGATAAAAACGCTTTTCCCGCCCCGGAGGCGTGCATCGGCAGCTTGCCGCCAATCGGGGCTGACATGCGCATCAGTTGGGTACACTGCACCTGGTCGATAATAATCGCCTGGTGATCGCTCTGATCGAGCACCGCCAGGTTGACCGTCTCGCCGGAGTCTTCCATCAGCTTGCGCAGGATCGGGTGGACAATGGCGAGCAGGTTACGGCTCTGCAAAAAGCTGCTGCCGACAATAAACGCGTGGGCACCCACGGACCAGTGCCCGAGCTCGCCCACCTGACGAACAAAGCCCAACTGCTGCATAGTGGTCAGCAGGCGATGGGTGGTGGAGTTTGGCAGACCTGCCTGCTGGGCCAGCTCCGTTAGCGCCACGCTGCTGTGCGACTCGGCTATCCATTCGAGGAGCTTTAACCCCCGGGTCAGGGACTGGACTTGACCGCCCGCCTGGGCGGTCGCGGCGGCGGGTTTTCTGCCGCGTTTAGCGGGAACGGTGGCGACCATGGCAGGCTCCTTTTTTCTGTATCGTGGAAATCATTTTCGTTTTATTTGGGTGTTTTGCAACCGTTATCCTGACTGATCGGATGAGTCATGCTGAACATGTCTCATGTTACCGCGGTGTGACTTTTCCCCTTAGCAAGATTATGCCAGTATGGACTGCTGGCCTTTTGGCCTGGTTGAGCGTTGTCGGGAGCAAGTGTGAGCAGCAAAGTAGATCAACTGCGTGCGCAGTTAAATGAACGCATTCTGGTACTGGATGGCGGTATGGGTACCATGATCCAGAGCTATCGTCTGAGTGAGGACGACTTTCGCGGCGACCGTTTCGCCGACTGGCCCTGCGATCTGAAAGGTAACAATGACCTGCTGGTACTCAGCAAGCCAGAGATTATCGCCGCCATTCACTACGCCTATTTCGAGGCGGGTGCGGATATCGTTGAAACCAACACCTTTAACTCGACAACCATCGCCATGGCGGATTACGAGATGGAATCCCTGTCGGCGGAGATCAACTACGAGGCAGCGAAGCTGGCCCGCGCCTGCGCCGATGAGTGGACGGCCCGCACGCCAGAGAAACCGCGCTATGTGGCGGGCGTACTTGGCCCGACCAACCGCACTGCCTCTATCTCGCCGGATGTGAACGATCCGGCTTTTCGTAATATCACCTTTGACCAGCTGGTGACCGCGTACCGCGAGTCCACCAAAGCGCTGGTGGAAGGCGGTGTCGATCTGATCATGATTGAAACGGTCTTCGATACGCTCAACGCCAAAGCCGCCATCTACGCGGTGAAAGAGGAGTTCGAAGCCCTGGGTGTCGACCTGCCGATTATGATCTCCGGCACCATCACCGATGCCTCTGGCCGTACCCTTTCCGGGCAGACGACCGAAGCCTTTTATAACTCCCTGCGCCACGCCGATGCGCTGACCTTTGGTCTGAACTGTGCGCTGGGGCCGGACGAACTGCGCCAGTATGTGCAGGAGCTGTCGCGCATCGCGGAGTGCTACGTCACTGCCCACCCGAATGCCGGTCTGCCAAACGCATTTGGTGAGTACGATCTCGATGCCGCCACCATGGCGGCGCAGATCCGCGAGTGGGCTGAATCCGGGTTCCTGAATATCGTCGGCGGCTGCTGCGGCACCACGCCAGAGCACATTGCTGCCATGAGCAACGCGGTGGCGGGCCTGGCACCACGTAAGCTCCCCGACCTGCCGGTGGCCTGTCGACTGTCTGGTCTTGAGCCGCTGAACATTGGCGATGAGAGTCTGTTTGTGAACGTTGGCGAACGTACCAACGTGACCGGCTCCGCGAAGTTCAAACGCCTGATCAAAGAAGAGAAGTACAGCGAAGCGCTGGATGTTGCCCGCCAGCAGGTTGAGAGCGGGGCGCAGATTATTGATATCAACATGGATGAGGGGATGCTCGACGCCGAAGCGGCGATGGTGCGTTTCCTCAACCTGATCGCCGGTGAGCCGGACATTGCCCGTGTGCCGATTATGATCGACTCCTCGAAGTGGGAAGTGATCGAAAAAGGGCTGAAGTGCATTCAGGGTAAGGGGATCGTTAACTCCATCTCCATGAAAGAGGGGGTTGAGCCCTTTATCCATCACGCGAAGATGGTGCGCCGCTACGGTGCCGCCGTGGTGGTGATGGCCTTTGACGAAGTGGGCCAGGCGGATACCCGTGAGCGCAAAATTGAGATTTGCCGCCGCGCATACCAGATTTTGACCGAAGAGGTCGGCTTCCCACCGGAAGACATTATCTTTGACCCGAACATCTTTGCCGTTGCCACCGAGATCGAAGAGCACAACAACTACGCCCAGGACTTTATTGGCGCCTGTGAAGACATCAAGCGCGAGCTGCCGCATGCCCTGATCTCCGGCGGCGTCTCCAACGTCTCGTTCTCGTTCCGCGGTAACGACCCGGTGCGTGAGGCGATCCACGCGGTGTTCCTCTATTACGCTATCCGTAACGGGATGGATATGGGGATCGTCAACGCTGGCCAGCTGGCGATTTATGACGACCTGCCACTGGAGCTGCGCGACGCGGTTGAGGATGTGATCCTGAATCGCCGCGACGACGCCACCGAGCGCATGCTGGAGCTGGCCGAAAAGTATCGCGGCAGCAAAGCTGATGATAGCGCCAACGTTCAGCAGGCGGAGTGGCGTACCTGGGATGTGAAAAAACGCCTCGAATATTCGCTGGTAAAAGGGATCACCGAGTTTATCGAGCAGGATACCGAAGAGGCCCGCCAGCAGGCCACGCGCCCGATTGAAGTGATCGAAGGGCCGCTGATGGACGGCATGAACGTGGTTGGCGATCTGTTCGGCGAGGGCAAAATGTTCCTGCCGCAGGTGGTGAAATCCGCCCGCGTAATGAAGCAGGCTGTAGCGTATCTGGAGCCGTTTATCGAAGCCAGCAAAGAGAAGGGCTCCAGTAACGGCAAGATGGTCATCGCCACCGTAAAAGGCGACGTGCATGATATCGGCAAAAACATCGTCGGCGTGGTGCTGCAGTGTAATAACTACGAGATTATCGATCTGGGCGTGATGGTGCCGGCGGAGAAAATCCTCAAAACCGCACGCGAAGTGAATGCCGATCTGATTGGCCTTTCCGGACTGATCACCCCGTCGCTGGATGAGATGGTCAACGTGGCAAAAGAGATGGAGCGCCAGGGCTTTACCCTTCCGCTGCTCATTGGCGGGGCGACTACCTCAAAAGCGCATACCGCAGTGAAGATTGAGCAGAACTACAGCGGGCCGACGGTATACGTGCAGAACGCCTCGCGCACGGTTGGCGTGGTTTCGGCGCTGCTGTCCGAAACCCAGCGCGACGACTTTGTTGCCAGAACCCGCAAAGAGTATGAAACGGTGCGCATTCAGCACGGGCGTAAAAAGCCGCGCACCCCGCCGGTAACGCTGGCTGCGGCACGGGATAACGACCTGGCCTTTGACTGGTCGAGCTATACGCCGCCGGTCGCCCATCGCCTGGGCGTGCAGGAGGTGACGGCCAGCATCGAGACCCTGCGCAACTACATCGACTGGACGCCATTCTTTATGACCTGGTCGCTGGCCGGGAAGTACCCGCGTATTCTGGAAGATGAGGTGGTAGGCGAGGAGGCGAAGCGCCTGTTTAAAGATGCCAACGACCTGCTCGACAAGCTCAGCGCCGAGAAAACCCTCAACCCGCGCGGCGTGGTGGGGCTGTTCCCGGCGAACCGCGTGGGCGACGACATCGAAATTTATCGCGATGAGACGCGTACTCATGTGCTGACCGTAAGCCATCATCTGCGTCAGCAGACCGAGAAGGTCGGGTTTGCCAACTACTGCCTGGCCGATTTCGTCGCGCCGAAGCTGAGCGGTAAAGCGGACTACATCGGTGCCTTCGCCGTGACCGGCGGGCTGGAGGAGGACGCGCTGGCGGAGGCCTACGAAGCGCAGCATGATGATTACAACAAAATCATGATCAAAGCGATTGCCGACCGTCTGGCCGAAGCGTTTGCGGAATACCTGCACGAGCGGGTGCGTAAGGTGCACTGGGGTTACGCGCCTACTGAGAATCTCAGCAATGAGGATCTGATCCGCGAGAACTACCAGGGGATCCGTCCGGCGCCAGGCTACCCTGCCTGCCCGGAGCATACCGAGAAAGGGACTATCTGGCAGCTTCTGGATGTCGAAACCCATACCGGTATGAAGCTCACCGAGTCCTTCGCCATGTGGCCGGGTGCATCGGTTTCCGGCTGGTACTTCAGTCACCCTGACAGCAAATACTTCGCCGTGGCGCAGATCCAGCGTGACCAGGTGGAAGATTATGCCCTGCGTAAAGGGATGAGCGTGGCGGAGGTGGAGCGCTGGTTAGCGCCAAACCTCGGCTACGACGCCGACTGACCTGACTGCGCCGCCGACGGTCAGGGTCCGGCTCACGTCACGTTTCCTTACAACAAACAGGGCACCCAATGGGTGCCCTGTCTCTTTCTTACATTTAAGCCCTTATACTGGAAGAAGGCTCAGCGATTCGCGCCACAACGTAGGCCGGATAAGGCGTAGCCGCCATCCGGCAATACCGCGCGCAACGAGCCTCAGGACAACGCATAACGAAAAGGAGAACCTGTATCCGTGCTGACTCTGCTACATCTGCTTTCTGCCGTGGCGTTGCTGGTCTGGGGCACCCATATTGTCCGTACCGGCGTAATGCGCGTTTTTGGCGCCCGCTTACGTACCGTTCTCAGCCGCAGCGTTGAGAAAAAGCCGCTCGCGTTCTGCGCAGGCATTGGCGTCACCGCGCTGGTGCAAAGCAGTAATGCCACCACCATGCTGGTCACCTCGTTTGTGGCCCAGGATCTGGTGGCGCTGACGCCTGCGCTGGTGATTGTTCTCGGTGCCGATGTAGGAACCGCGCTGATGGCGCGGGTATTGACCTTTGATCTCTCCTGGCTGTCGCCGCTGCTGATCTTTATCGGCGTGATATTTTTCCTTGGCCGTAAGCAGACCCGGGCCGGACAGCTGGGGCGCGTGGGGATCGGCCTTGGGCTGATTCTGCTGGCCCTGGAGCTGATCGTTCAGGCCGTCACCCCCATTACGCAGGCGAGCGGCGTCCAGGTTATCTTCGCTTCGCTGACCGGCGATATCATGCTGGATGCGTTGATTGGTGCGGTGTTTGCGCTTATCAGCTACTCCAGCCTGGCGGCGGTACTGTTAACCGCGACCCTGACCGCGGCGGGGATTATCTCCTTCCCGGTCGCCCTCTGTCTGGTGATTGGTGCGAACCTTGGCTCCGGCCTGCTGGCGGTACTTAACAACAGCGCCGCCAATGCCGCAGCGCGCCGCGTAGCGCTTGGCAGCCTGCTGTTTAAGCTGGTGGGAAGCCTGATTATTCTGCCGTTCGTTAAGCCGCTGGCGGATCTGATGGATAACCTGTCGCTGCCGGAATCGGAGATGGTCATCTACTTCCACGTCTTCTATAACCTGGTGCGCTGCGTGGCGATGGTGCCCTTTGCTGGGCCAATGGCGCGCTTCTGTGAACGTATCATCCGTGATGAACCGGAGCTTGATACCCGTCTGAAACCGAAACATCTCGATACCACCGCGCTGGATACCCCGGCGCTGGCACTGGCCAATGCCGCCCGCGAAACGCTGCGCATGGGCGATGCAATGGAGTTAATGCTGGAGGGGCTGAAAAAGGTGGTGCATGGCGAGCCGCGGGAAGAGAAAGCGCTGCGTAAACTCGCCGACGATATCAACGTGCTCTATACCGCCATCAAACTCTATCTGGCGCGGATGCCGAAAGATGAGCTGGCGGAAGAGGAGTCCCGCCGCTGGGCGGAGATCATCGAAATGTCGCTCAACCTGGAGCAGGCCTCCGATATCGTCGAGCGCATGGGGAGCGAAATCGCCGACAAATCGCTGGCGGCCCGCCGGGCATTCTCCCTGGAAGGGGTTAAAGAGCTGGACGCACTGCACGATCAGCTGCTCGCCAACCTGAAGCTGGCGATGTCGGTCTTTTTCTCCGGCGACGTGCCCAGCGCCCGCCGTCTGCGCCGTAATAAACACCGGTTCCGTATTCTCAACCGTCGCTATTCCCACGCGCACGTTGACCGGCTGCACCAGCAGAACGTGCAAAGCATCGAGACCAGCTCCCTGCACCTGGGGCTGCTTGGCGACATGAAGCGCCTTAACTCCCTGTTCTGCGCGGTGGCTTACAGCGTCATGGAGCAGCCGGATGAGGACGATGATCGGGATGAGTATTGATCTGGAAAGCGCCTCGCAGAACGGAGCGGCGAGGCGTGAGTAAACACATCGCCTGGTTTAATGTTATGCCATGGATGATATGTATAAAATTTTATACAGGGATGTGTTATGCTGCCAGAAAGACCGACCCTGCGCCCGATAGCCTGGGTAGGGAGTGCGTTCGATGATTTGCTCTGTTTTCCCGAAGAGGTCCGCCGGGAGGCTGGCTATCAGTTGCACCGCCTGCAGGCAGGGTTAGAGGCGGCAGACTGGAAGCCAATGACAGAGATTGGCAGAGGCGTGGAAGAAGTCAGATTGCGCAGTAGTTCAGGGGCTTACCGTATCCTCTACCTGGCCCGTTTTGAAGAGGCTGTTTATATCCTGCACTGTTAGCCGACGTACATCCGAGCACGATAAGCGTATCGCGAAAGCGCGTTTTCAGAGCGTAATGGAGGAGCTAAGGAGTGGAAAATGAGTCAGGCCATTGATTGTAAAATTCGCCATATCACCCCTACAGAGGCAAATATTTTTGCCGAACTCGGCTTTAACGAGCATGAATCTAAACATCTGCAGGAGGATGCCCAGAAAGAAGTCGAACAACTGTTGCTGCTTAAACGACAGCTGATGCAAGAAATTTCAGCATGGATTGCTGAGCATAACCTTCGTCAGGTGGACGCCGCGGAGAAGCTCAATGTCTCACGACCGCGTGTGTCAGATGTCGTGAATCTTAAAACCAGCAAGTTTACTCTTGATACCCTGGTGATGATGCTCAGCAAACTTGGGAAACCTGTCTCAGTGACGGTAGGCTGATCTTTTTACCAGCCGAAACCTAAGGTATATTTCGCCTCTACAGGAGAAATTATGCTGCCAACTCAATCCACCCGATTAAACAAATACATTAGCGAGAGCGGGATCTGCTCGCGCCGCGAGGCTGATCGTTACATCGAACAGGGCAACGTGTTTATCAACGGTAAACGCGCCACCATTGGCGATCAGGTCGTTCCTGGCGATGTGGTCAAAGTGAATGGTCAAACGATCGAGCCCCGTAACGCAGAAGACCTGGTGTTTATCGCGCTGAATAAACCGGTTGGCATTGTCAGTACCACGGAAGATGGCGAGCGTGACAACATCGTGGATTTCGTCAACCACAGCAGCCGTATCTTCCCGATTGGCCGCCTGGACAAAGACTCCCAGGGGTTGATTTTCCTCACCAACCACGGCGATCTGGTGAACAAGATCCTGCGTGCCGGTAACGACCACGAAAAAGAGTACATCGTCACGGTTAACAAACCGGTGACGGACGACTTTATCCGCGGCATGGGGGCAGGCGTTCCGATCCTCGGCACGGTGACGAAAAAGTGCAAGGTGAAGAAAGAGGCGCCGTTCGCGTTCCGCATTACCCTGGTTCAGGGGTTAAACCGGCAGATCCGCCGCATGTGCGAATATTTCGGTTACGACGTGACGAAGCTGGAACGTACGCGCATCATGAACGTCAGCCTCTCCGGCATCCCGCTGGGCGAGTGGCGCGATCTGACCGATGATGAACTGATTGAGCTCTTTAAGCTGATTGAGAATTCATCCTCGGAAGCAAAACCCAAAGCCAAAGCCAAACCGAAAACCCAGGGCATCAAACGCCCGGTAGTTAAGGCTCCGCAATCGGAAGAGAAAAGCCGGGCGAAGCCTGCCGGAAACGGAAAGCGCTTTACGTCGCCAGGCCGTAAAAAGAAAGGGCGCTAATCAGCGCCTTCCACGGGTTGGGGTATTCGCCGACCAGGAAAACGTCGCCTCTTTATCTACTTTATAAGCCTGCTCTTTTCGAAGTTTGCGGGCTTTTTTGGCGTCCAGCTCACGCTGCGCCATCAGTTTGTCGATGTACTCTTTTTTGAGGTGATTGGTTTCGGCGTTGGTCAGCAGACGGCCATGGGCGATACGCGCGCGGTCGAGCAGAGTTTTCAGTTCGCGCTGCTCGCTTTCCGTCATCTCTTTCTGGGTCAATCTTGGTGTGGACATACCTGAAGCCTCCTGTGAAAGAGGCTTCAGTGTAAAGCATGCCTTCGCTGCGGCGAAGTGAATTAACCTTCCTTCACCACATCGCTTTTCTTTTGTCCCTCGAGCGGCTTACCCGACCAGTAACCCGCCAGCAGCGAGCCGGAAAGGTTATGCCATACCGAGAAGAGCGCGCCCGGCAGCGCAGCCAGCGGCGAGAAGTAAATTTTGCCGAGGGCCGCGGCCAGGCCGGAGTTCTGCATCCCCACTTCAATCGCCAGCGTGCGGCAGGTGGATTCGTCAAAGCCGAACAGCTTCCCGCCCCAGTAGCCGCCCATCAGGCCAATAATGTTGTGCAGCACCACGGCGATAATCACCACAAAACCGACAGAGGCAATATGCGCCGCAGAACCGGCAACCACGGCGCTGATGATCGCCAGAATGCAGACCATCGAAAATGCCGGCAGGTACGGCTCAACGGCTTTCACCAGCCGTGGGAACAGATGATGAATCACCAGCCCCAGCGCAATCGGGATCACCACGATTTGCAGAATGCTCAGCAGCATTCCCATCACATCCACCTGAATGTGGGCATCCACATACAGACGGGTCAGCAGTGGAGTGGCGACCACGCCAACCAGGGTGGAGACGGAGGAGATAGTCACCGACAGCGCCACATCTCCTTTCGCCAGATAGATCATCACGTTGGAGGCGGTACCGCTGGCCACGCTGCCCACCAGCACCATCCCGGCAGAGAGGTCCGGCGGCATCTTAAAGGCGATAGCCAGGGCCCATGCTGCCAGGGGCATCACCAGATAGTGCAGGAAGATCCCCGCCGCAACCGGGGCGGGACGCGACAGGACGCGTTTAAAATCGTCGATTTTCAGATGCACGCCCATGCCGAACATAATCAGCATCAGCAACGTAGTGACCCACGGGCCGACAGGGGTAAACGTGGTGGGCGTATAATAGGCTATAACAGAGAGCAGCAGCGCCCATAGCGGGAACAGCCGGGTGATGGCGGATAACATACAGATTCCTTGCGATTTGTTGTGTTGTGTCGTTATTAAAAAAGCCGGGATCGAGCCCGGCTTAGAGGTATTGTTTATCGTGCTAAGTAATTTTGTTCAATCAAATAATATTCATGATCGCTGATAGAAGGGTGCAGCATGGTGAACGCGCTCCTGCGTGTCGGTAACGAAAAGTGCAAACTGAAGCAGGAAGCACCGTTTGGTTTCTGCTCCACCCTGGATCAGGTTTGAACCGCCAGACCCGCTGTATGTGTGAATATTTTGTTTTTGAAGTGACGAAGCCATCATGGAGAGCAATGATAAAAGCCAATATTATTTGCCTGGTTAAGCTGTAAAAAAGAATAGGCGTTATCCCTTTATTAACTTTAGGAAATAATCTTATAACCTGTCAGTCGATAAACTATATATCTTTATTATTTATAGCGAAAGGTTATTCATTCTTCTTAAATATGTTTATTTTATGCTGAATCGATTTAATTAAAAAACAATTAAAATCTGTTTGTCTTGTATTCTCAGAGCATGCTATAAAAGTTTTGTTGCGTGAATTTGCTGCAGCGTGAAATATTAATAGATAGTATCGTGTCTATTAATAATATATTTGCTCTCACTATCTTCCCTACGTCATATAATAAGGATTTAATATGAAAGAAATGCCATTGGAACTTCTTTATCGGCTCTACAAGGCGGACATTGGTGATATTATTGATGATACGTATGTTCGTTTAACTGGAGCATGGCTCACTGATGATATACGGAGTACTGATCCGCATAATGGGCTTTTAACCCGATCGGAAGCATATCAATTCATTTTTAAGGATCGTTCTGATGGAAATTATTACCTGGCAAGTAATGGCGCTAGTAAGGCTCATGACCCGGTATATACTAGCCAAAACTGGTTCCATGAACCTTTTACCATAAATACCATTGATCCATTCCCTGTATTTCGTTGTAAATATGGGGCCGAAGCAACGAGTGCAATAATTATGCTTGAAGATGTGCCTGGTTAAATACTTCAAGAGTAATTTATGACTATTTTATATTTTATCGAGATAATGTATAAGCGCTCGTGAATATAGAAAATCATCTAATCCCTGTTAGAAAAAATGGGAAACTCATTTTTAGTAGTTCGTAATTTTACGCGTTGAGCCGCTTATACGGGCATTACGCATTCCTTGCGACCATTTTTTAAAGTGATAAAAAGCCGGGTCTTTACCTGGCTTTTTATTATTTCTTGTTGCTGAATAATTTTATTCAAACAGATTGCGATGCAGTTTCTGCACGGCCTATTCCGCTTCAGCGTCCGGCACCAGGAAGCAATGGTTGTAGCTTGAAGCACCGTAACAAATCATGCGAATGTTAAACGGCTCCAGCACACCAAACATCTCTTTGCCCACGCCGCTGGCGCGGGGTAGCTCGTTACCGATGATCGCCACCAGGCGAGATCTTCCTCCGCCTCAACGCGGCACCGTTCCCAGTAACCCAATTACTCCCCATCGCTTTTTCATGTTCATCCTGCAAGATAAAGGCTAATACTAAAAGATAAAAAATATTCTATCGGTTAAGCAATGTGCTGTGATTTTCAATATAAAAATCAATTTAAATCAAATAGATATTCTTTTTTGTGTGCAGCTGGAATAGCTTGGCACGCTCCTGACAATACTTTCCGGTAACAGACAACGTTAAAAGGGTGGTCACGACGGTTCAGACAGCCCTGAGGATGAGCATAATGAAACAGACTGATTTTGATGTTTTAAGCGCGCAGCACAGCGCACCGGTAAAAATGTGGACGCACGGGGTGCCCGTTGAGCCAGAGGCGCGCGAGCAGTTGCTCAATACCGCAAAGATGCCGTTTATTTTTAAGCATCTGGCGGTGATGCCGGATGTGCATCTCGGAAAAGGCTCCACCATTGGCAGCGTAATCCCCACTAAAGGGGCGATCATTCCCGCGGCGGTGGGGGTGGATATTGGTTGCGGGATGATTGCCGTGCGGACATCTCTGCTGGCAGGCGATCTGCCGGATAACCTTCACGGGCTGCGCAGCGCCATTGAACAGGCGGTGCCGCACGGGCGGACCAATACCCGCTCTCGTCGCGACAAGGGAGCATGGGCAAAGACGCCGGATGAGGTGGATAACCACTGGGCCCGGCTGGCGCCGCGCTTCAAACGGCTGACGGATAAATATCCGCAACTGCTGAAAACCAATAACCATCAGCATCTGGGGACGCTGGGCACCGGGAACCACTTTATTGAGATCTGCCTGGATGAGCAGCAACGCGTCTGGGTCATGCTCCACAGCGGTTCGCGTGGCGTGGGCAATGCCATCGGCAATGTGTTTATCACGCTGGCGCAGAAGGATATGCAGCAGCATATTGCCAACCTGCCTGACAGAAACCTGGCCTATTTCCAGGAGGGGAGCCGGCACTATAACGACTACATCGAAGCCGTGGAATGGGCACAGGATTTTGCGCGCCATAACCGCGAGGTGATGATGTCCCGCGTGCTGGCCGCGCTCTCGCGTATTGTGCCAAAGCCTTTCCTGACCCAGCAGGAGGCGGTGAATTGCCATCACAACTATGTGCAGAAAGAGCGTCATTTTGGTGAAGAGATCCTGGTGACGCGCAAAGGGGCGGTGTCGGCGCAGAAGGGCGAGATGGGGATCATCCCCGGGTCGATGGGGGCGAAAAGCTTTATCGTGCGCGGCCTGGGCAATGAAGAGAGCTTCTGCTCCTGCAGTCATGGGGCAGGGCGGGTGATGAGTCGCACGGCGGCCAAAAAACGCTTCACCGTTGCCGATCAGGTTCGTGCCACGGCCCACGTCGAGTGCAGAAAAGACAGCGAGGTCATCGATGAGATCCCGATGGCCTATAAAGATATCGATGCCGTCATGGCAGCGCAGGCGTCGCTGGTCGAAATCGTCCATACCTTGCGCCAGGTGGTCTGTGTAAAAGGATAAAAGAGATGGCTGATAACGGTGTAGATGCCGCCATGCGTGAGCGCGTGCGGCAGCAACTTAACGAGATAGAGCAACGGTTCAATGTGTCCGTGCTGTACGCCTGTGAGTCGGGCAGCCGGGGCTGGGGCTTTGCGTCGCCGGACAGCGATTATGACGTGCGCTTCCTGTATGTGCATAAACCTGACTGGTATTTGCGCGTCGAACCGCAGCGGGATGTGATCGAGCTGCCCATAGACGACGAACTGGACATAAGCGGCTGGGAGTGGCGCAAGGCGCTGGGTTTGCTGAAAGCGGCCAACCCCACGCTTATCGAGTGGCTGGATTCGCCGGTGGTCTATCAGCAGAGCGATACGGTAATCACGGAGCTGCGCGCGCAGGTACCCGCCTGGTTTTCACCCGTGCGTGCGCGCTGGCACTACTACTCTATGGCGCGTAAAAACTTCCGCGGTTATTTACAGGGCGAAGAGGTGCGGCTGAAGAAGTACTTTTACGTCCTGCGTCCGCTGCTGGCAGTGCGGTGGGTGGAGGCCGGAAAAGGGATGCCGCCGATGCGTTTTGCTGAACTGCTGGCGGGAAGCGAGCTTGATGCGCCATTACGTCAGGAAATCGATGCCCTGCTGGCAATAAAACAGCGTGCCGGGGAAGCGCAATATGGCCCCAGACGCCCTTTGCTGCACGCTTTCATCACCCAGGAGCTGGCGCGGGGCGAAAACCCGCCCACGCTGCCGGACAGCCGTCATGGCAAGGTAGCCTCGCTGGATGCGCTGTTGATGAGAACGGTGCTGGCAGGATAAAAAAAGGGCCCGGTTGTCCGGGCCCTTTTTTGTTATTCAAACAAGTTATGATGCAGTTTCTGCACGACCTGCTCGGCTTCATGGCCTGGTACCAGGAAGCAGAGGTTGTAGCTGGATGCGCCATAGCAAATCATGCGGATGTTAAACGGATCCAGCACGCCAAACACCTCTTTGCCCACGCCGCTGGCGCGGGACAGCTCGTTACCGATGATCGCCACCAGGGCGAGATCTTCTTCCACCTCGACGCGGCACAGCTCAGAGAGCTCCATCAGCAGAGATTGCGTTAGCAGGGTATCGCCGGTGGAGGTTGAGCCGGTGGTGTCCAGCGTCAGGGCGATGTTCACCTCTGAGGTGGTGACCAGATCAACCGAGATGCTGTGGCGCGCCAGAATGCTAAACACCTCGGCCAGGAAGCCGCGGGAGTGCAGCATGCTCAGGCTGTGCAGGGTCAGCAGGGTCTGCTTGCGACGCAGGGCGATGGCGCGGAACAGCGGTGGGTTTTCGGTGGTGTTGCACACCATGGTGCCGCCCGCTTTTGGATCCTTGCTGGAGCCGACGAACACAGGAATGTCGCTGCGCACTGCCGGCAGTAATGTCGCCGGGTGCAGTACTTTCGCGCCGAAGGTCGCCATCTCGGCGGCCTCTTCAAAGGCGATCTCGTCAATACGTTTTGCCGCCGGCACCACGCGCGGGTCGGTGGTGTAAATGCCCGGCACGTCCGTCCAGATATCCACGCGGGAGGCGCGCAGCGCCTCGCCCAGCAGGGCTGCGGTGTAGTCGCTGCCGCCACGGCCCAGCGTGGTGGTGCGGCCTTTCGCTTCGCTACCGATAAAGCCCTGGGTGATGACAATCCCCTCCGCCAGGCGCGGCGCCAGCTGTTGGGTGGTCAGCTCGGCAATGGCCTCAACATCCGGCTCGGCACGGCCAAAGCGATCGCTGGTGCGCAGCACTTTACGCACGTCAAACCACTGCGACTGAACGTTACGCTCGCGCAGCACTTCGACAAACAGCAGGGTCGACATCAGCTCACCGTGGCTGACCAGCTCGTCGGTCAGGGCGGTGGAGGTGGCCAGCGAGGCGGCTTCGGCCAGGGTGATGATATTTTCCAGCAGGCGCTCAATCTCTTCGCTGATGACGCTCGGATCGCGCAGACGGCTAAGGATATCGAACTGAATTTTGTGCAGCGCTTCCAGCTTCGCCTGGCGCTCGCTCGCTTCCAGCCCTTCTGCCAGGGCTACCAGCAGATTAGTGACGCCCGCCGAAGCGGACAACACCACCAGCCGGGTATTCGGATCGGCCAGCACCACATCGGCGCTGCGGTTCATGGCATCAAAATCGGCCACGCTGGTACCGCCAAACTTGGCGACAACAAAACTCGTCATAACAACCTCGTGTCAGGGAAGGAAAAAAGCGACCATGGCACAAGGACAAAATAGTTTTATCGGTGCAGGCGCAAATACCGTGTGTATAAATAAAATGTGCAGGGGATCCTGTCAACGCTGGGATTATGCGGATTTTTCATGCTGCATTCCATATGAGAAACAGGACTTATAACAGCTATACTTTTGGAGCTTTTGCACTGCACTTGATGCAAGCCAGGCCAATGGCATAAAAACCATCACAATTTTTAGCGGCAGAGGCTACAATCGACCGAGGTCACAATTCTCAATTCAGAAGAGTATTGCTATGAAAAATATCAACCCAACGCAGACTGCAGCCTGGCAGGCATTACAGAAACACTTTGATGAGATGAAAGACGTTACTATCGCGGAGCTGTTCGCGAAAGACGGCGATCGTTTCAATAAGTTCTCCGCGACGTTTGACGATCAGATGCTGGTCGATTTTTCCAAAAACCGCATCACTGAAGAGACGCTGGCAAAACTGCAGGATCTGGCGAAAGAGACCGATCTGAGCGGTGCCATCAAGTCCATGTTCTCTGGCGAGAAGATCAACCGTACTGAAGATCGCGCCGTACTGCATGTTGCACTGCGTAACCGTAGCAATACTCCAATCATCGTTGACGGCAAAGATGTGATGCCTGAAGTGAACGCCGTGCTGGAAAAGATGAAAACCTTCTCGGAAGCAATCATCTCAGGTCAGTGGAAAGGCTACACCGGCAAACCGATCACCGATGTGGTGAACATCGGTATCGGCGGCTCCGACCTTGGCCCATTCATGGTGACCGAAGCGCTGCGCCCGTACAAAAACCACCTCAACATGCACTTTGTCTCTAACGTCGATGGCACTCACATCGCCGAAGTGCTGAAAAAAGTGAACCCGGAAAGCACCCTGTTCCTGGTGGCGTCCAAAACCTTCACCACCCAGGAAACCATGACCAACGCCCACAGCGCGCGCGACTGGTTCCTGAAAACTGCCGGTGACGAGCAGCACGTGGCGAAACACTTCGCGGCGCTCTCCACCAACGCCAAAGCGGTCGGCGAGTTCGGCATCGACACTGCCAACATGTTCGAGTTCTGGGACTGGGTTGGCGGTCGTTACTCCCTGTGGTCCGCGATCGGTCTGTCTATCATCCTCTCCGTGGGCTACGACAACTTTGTTGAGCTGCTCTCCGGCGCGCATGCGATGGACAAACACTTCTCTACCACTCCGGCAGAGAAAAACCTGCCGGTGCTGCTGGCGCTGATCGGCATCTGGTATAACAACTTCTTTGGTGCAGAAACCGAAGCGATCCTGCCGTACGACCAGTACATGCACCGTTTCGCAGCCTACTTCCAGCAGGGCAACATGGAATCCAACGGTAAATACGTTGACCGTAACGGCAACGCCGTGGATTACCAGACCGGCCCAATCATCTGGGGTGAGCCAGGCACCAACGGCCAGCACGCGTTCTACCAGCTGATCCACCAGGGCACCAAAATGGTACCGTGCGATTTCATCGCCCCGGCTATCACTCATAACCCGCTGTCTGACCACCATCCGAAGCTGCTGTCGAACTTCTTCGCGCAGACCGAAGCGCTGGCGTTCGGTAAAGCGCGTGACGTGGTTGAGCAGGAGTATCGCGATCAGGGTAAAGATCCGGCGACCCTGGATCACGTGGTGCCGTTCAAAGTGTTCGAAGGCAATCGTCCAACCAACTCCATCCTGCTGCGTGAGATCACCCCGTTCAGCCTGGGCGCGCTGATTGCCTTGTATGAGCACAAAATCTTCACCCAGGGCGCGATCCTGAACATCTTCACCTTTGACCAGTGGGGCGTTGAGCTGGGCAAACAGCTGGCTAACCGCATCCTGCCTGAGCTGGGTGATAACCAGGACATTAGCAGCCACGACAGCTCCACCAACGGCCTGATTAACCGTTATAAAGCCTGGCGCGCATAATTCTGCTGCGGTCTGTCTGCCCGGTGGCGCTACGCTTACCGGGCCTACAAAACCACCGTAGGCCGGGCAAACGGAGTGCCGCCCGGCAGATCTGCACAAAATATAAACAAAAAATATAGATCCCCGTCACATTTTTGCGTTATACAGGAATCTCGTCCCGGAGAATGAGGTGCTGTATGACATCCCTGACTCGCCCGCGCGTTGAGTTTATCTCAACCATTCTACAGACCGTGTTGAACCTGGGTCTGCTGAGCCTTGGCCTGATCCTGGTCGTCTTCCTCGGTAAAGAGACGGTGCATCTGGCTGATGTGCTTTTCGCCCCTGAGCAAACCAGCAAATACGAGCTGGTTGAAGGGCTGGTGGTTTACTTTCTCTACTTCGAATTTATCGCCCTGATCGTCAAGTACTTTCAGTCTGGCTTTCACTTCCCGCTGCGCTACTTTGTCTACATTGGTATCACCGCGATTGTGCGACTGATCATCGTCGATCATAAATCGCCCCTCGACGTGCTGCTCTACTCGGCGGCTATCCTGCTGCTGGTGGTTACCCTCTGGCTGTGCAACTCGAAGCGACTGAAACGGGAATAAAAAAAGGGCGGCCCGAGGGCCGCCGAAAACAGTCACAAGTTTGGATCAAGACATCAAGGCAAAGTTGAGGGTTGCAGTGGAATAACAATGAAACTTAACCTTTCACGCCTCCCGCGGTCAGGCCATTTACCAGCCAGCGCTGGGCCAGCAGGAAGACGACGGTGATCGGGATAGCGGAGAGGACAGCGGCTGCGGCAAAGTCGCCCCACAGATAGTTTTGCGGGTTGAGGTATTGCTGCATCCCTACCGCCAGGGTGTAGCTGTTCACATCACGCAGCAGCAGTGAGGCGACCGGCACTTCGGTAATGGCGGCGATAAACGACAGAATAAAGACCACCGCCAGAATCGGTACGGAGAGCGGCAGCAGCACCAGACGGAACGCCTGCCACGGGGTGGCGCCATCCAGCGACGCGGCCTCTTCCAGCGAGTTGTCGATGGTTTCGAAATAGCCTTTGATGGTCCAGACGTGCAGCGCGATCCCGCCGAGGTAGGCGAAAATCACCCCGCCGTGGGTGTTCAGACCGATAAACGGCACATACTGGCCGAGGCGGTCAAACAAGGCGTACAGCGCCACCAGGGACAGGACTGCCGGGAACATCTGGAAAATCAGCATCCCTTTCAGCAGCGTCGCTTTCCCTTTGAAGCGCATACGGGCAAAGGCGTAGGCGCAGGTGGTGGAGAGCGTCACGATACCGATCGCGGTGATGGTGGCGACTTTCACCGAGTTCCACAGCCACAGCAGCACTGGGAACGGCGGCGGCGTGACGCGACCATCGGCGTGCTCCACGCTGAAGCCCAGCGCTAACTTCCAGTGCTCCCAGGAGATTTGCTCCGGGATCAGGCTACCGGTGGCGAAGTTACCCGAACGCAGGGAGATGGCGATAACCATCAGCAGCGGGAACATGATTGCCGCGATAAAAATCAGCAGACCCAGGTGGGTGATCAGTAAACGTAATTTCTGCGATTTGGGTTGGACCATAGCCATTTTCAGTACCCTCCTTAGTCAAACTTCATGCGGGTTGCTTTCAGGTTCACGATTGCCAGCGCGCCCACCAGCAGGAAGATCAGGGTGGCGATAGCCGCCGCCAGACCGAAGTCCTGACCACCGCCGCCTTCGAAGGCGATACGGTAGGTGTAGCTCACGAGCAGGTCGGTATAACCGGCTGGCGTAGTGGTGCCGAGACGGTCCGGGCCACCGTTGGTCAACAGCTGAATCAGCACGAAGTTGTTAAAGTTAAAGGCGAAGCTGGCAATCATCAGCGGCGTCAGCGGCTTGATCAGCAGCGGGAGCGTAATCTTAAAGAAGTTCTGGAACGGGGTGGCTCCGTCCATGGCCGACGCTTCATACAGGTCATCCGGGATCGCCTTCAGCAGCCCCATGCACAGGATCATCATGTACGGATAGCCGAGCCAGGTGTTGACGATGATGATCATGCTGCGGGCGGTAGTCGGGTCGCTGAACCACGCCGGTTTGATACCAAACAGGCTGCTCAGCATCATGTTGATTTCACCAAAGCTCTGGTTGAACAGCCCTTTGAAAATCAGAATCGAAATGAATGACGGTACGGCGTAGGGCAGGATCAGCAGGACGCGGTAAATCGCTTTGCCTTTCAGGGCTTCCCACTGCACCAGGCAGGCCAGCACCATGCCAACGGCCACGGTCAGGATCACGGTCAGTATCGAGAAGACCACGGTCCAGACAAAGATGGCGAAGAACGGTTTCTGAATGCCTTCGTCGGTAAAGACGCGGGTAAAGTTATCCCAGCCGATGGTGACGGTATAGCCCGGGCTGAGCTTATCGTCGCCCCAGGTGCCGTCAGCATTCACGGACTGGTAGAAGCCGACGTCGTTATTCGGGCGGTACTTCACGCCGGTCTGGTTGTTGGTGAGCGTGCTGTCATCGCCCAGCGTGTACAGCGGGCGGGTGCCGGAGAACTGGCGCAGCGAGCTCATAATGACTTTGCTTTCGTCCGGCAGCTCAGCGGTAATCTGGGTCAGCGCCTGACGGTTCTGGGTGATGACGCGCAGGTTGGCGCGTTCCCCTTCCGGCAGGGCATCAGCTTCTTTCAGGGCCAGTTTCTGCTCGCCGCCAAATTTAAAGGCGTCGGAGACGTAATATTTGCCTGCGGCATCGTCGGTCAGCGCCAGCTTCCATTCGTCACCTGCGGGATAGAGACCAAAGTTAAAGGTCTTGCCGGCCTGATAGGAACGGTCCATCAGCACCTGCTGGGCGCGCTCCTGGGCGAGCTGGTTGGTGCTGCTGTAGTTGGTGAAAGCGATGGCGATGGTGCAAATAAGTGGGAACAGGACAAACAGCCCCATCCCGGCAACGCCTGGATAGACATAGCGCCAGGCGTAGGCTTTGCGGTTAGCAAAAATATAGAGGCCGACCGAGCTTAAAATCAGCGTCATGGCGGCAAACAGGTACTCCCCCTGGGCGTACATCAAAACAATAAGGTAACCCACCAGCAAACCCAGCAGACCAATCACTGACCATTTCAGCGTGTCGCTTTGCCACCAGTGTTTCTTTTTAACGACATCCATGGGGTTCTTCCTCTACAACTGTGAAAACTTATTGTCAGGTGGCGCTCCGCTTACCTGACCTACGGCTCGAACCGTAGTTGTAGGGCGGGTAAGCGAAGCGCCACCCGCCGCTTTTACTTACTTAGTGATACGACCCTGAGCATCTTTCAGCGCAGCATCCACAGTCTGACGACCGCTGGCGGCGTTGATCACCGCGGTACGGGTGGCGTACCAGAAGGCAGCCATCTGCGGGATGTTAGGCATGATTTCGCCCTTCTCGGCGTTGCTCATGGTGGCGGCGATGCGTGGATCTTTCGCCAGCTGCTCCTGGAAGGATTTCAGCGCGACGGCGCCCAGCGGTTTGTCCTTGTTCACTTCGTCCAGACCCTGATCGGTCAGCAGGTAGTTTTCGAGGAACTCTTTCGCCAGCTCTTTGTTCGGGCTGGCGGCGTTGATACCGGCACTCAGCACGCCAACGAACGGTTTAGACGGCTTGCCTTTGAAGGTTGGCAGCACCGCGACGCCGTAGTTGATTTTGCTCTTGTCGATGTTGGACCACGCCCACGGACCGTTGATGGTCATCGCGGTTTCGCCCTTGTTGAAGGCCGCTTCTGCGATGGAGTAGTCGGTATCCGCATTCATCTGTTTGTTCTTGATCAGGTCAACCAGGAAGGTCAGACCCGCTTTCGCGCCCGCGTTGTCCACGCCAACGTCTTTCACATCATATTTGCCGTTTTCAAACTTGAACGCATAACCGCCGTCGGCAGCAATCAGCGGCCAGGTGAAGTACGGCTCTTGCAGGTTGAACATCAGCGCGCTCTTACCTTTCGCCTTCAGCTCTTTATCCAGCGCCGGGATCTCTTCCCAGGTTTTTGGCGGGTTCGGTACGAGGTCTTTGTTGTAGATCAGGGAGAGCGATTCAACCGCAACCGGGTAAGCGATCAGCTTGCCGTTGTAGCGCACGGCGTCCCAGGTGAACGGGAACAGCTTGTCCTGGAAGGCTTTATCCGGGGAGATCTCGGCCAGCAGGCCAGACTGAGCGTAGCCGCCGAAACGGTCATGGGCCCAGAAGATAATGTCAGGGCCGTCGCCGGTTGCCGCAACCTGCGGGAATTTCTCTTCCAGCTTGTCAGGGTGTTCAACGGTGACTTTAATGCCGGTATCTTTCTCGAATTTTTTACCCACTTCAGCCAGGCCGTTATAGCCTTTGTCGCCGTTAATCCAGATTACCAGCTTACCTTCTTCAATTTTGGCGAGCGCAGGTGCGGAAATCATCATTGCTGCAAGGGCGGACAATGCGAAAACGCGTGCGCCAGTCTTGATATTCATATCTGCCATCCTTTTTGGTGATGTGCTGTGGATACATTGAGGTGGTTCAACGTCGCTCAGTCTCCTTATTTGACATCCTCTTTCCATCCTCCTGGCCCCTACGCCCCACCCCCGCTTTATGTGATCTGCGTTGCATAAATTTCAGTTATGTGTCCTGGCGCACACAAAAGAGCGATGAATTTTGCCGGTGACATCACGAATTTTGCCTCCGCCCCCGGGGGGCGCTGGCGGAGTCCACTCTCTCATCCTCCCGCCTCCTCCCCCATAAAAAAGGCTGGGGGTGGAGGATTCGCGAAACGCCCCGATACCGCATAGTCAGCCCATATTGAATGTTTCTGTTGATGACAGGCTGTAACGAAGGGAGTAGGGCATGGCGAGCGTAGAACTGCGTAACGTAACGAAAGCCTGGGGTGACGTGGTGGTATCGAAAGATATCAATCTCGATATCCAGGAAGGTGAATTCGTGGTTTTTGTTGGCCCGTCAGGCTGCGGTAAATCCACGCTGCTGCGTATGATTGCCGGTCTGGAAACCATCACCAGCGGCGATCTGATGATTGGCGATACCCGCATGAACGATATTCCGCCTGCGGAGCGTGGCGTCGGGATGGTCTTCCAGTCCTATGCCCTTTATCCCCACCTCTCCGTTGCCGAGAACATGTCGTTCGGCCTCAAGCTGGCGGGCGCCAAAAAAGAGACCATCAACCAGCGCGTGACCCAGGTTGCTGAAGTGTTGCAGCTGGCGCATCTGCTGGAGCGTAAGCCGAAGGCCCTGTCCGGTGGGCAGCGCCAGCGCGTGGCGATTGGCCGTACGCTGGTGGCAGAGCCGCGCGTGTTCCTGCTCGATGAGCCGCTGTCGAACCTTGACGCCGCGCTGCGCGTGCAGATGCGTATTGAGATTTCCCGTCTGCACAAGCGTCTTGGGCGCACCATGATTTACGTCACCCACGATCAGGTCGAAGCGATGACCCTCGCCGACAAGATTGTGGTGCTGGATGCTGGTCGCGTGGCGCAGGTGGGTAAACCGCTGGAACTCTATCACTACCCGGCAGACCGCTTTGTTGCGGGCTTTATTGGCTCGCCAAAGATGAACTTCTTGCCGGTAAAAGTCACCGCCACTGCCATCGATCAGGTTCAGGTTGAGCTGCCGAACCGCCAGCAGGTGTGGCTGCCGGTAGACAGCGTAAACGTCAACGTGGGGGCCAACATGTCCCTCGGGATCCGTCCTGAACATCTGCTGCCAAGCCACATCGCTGATGTGACCCTGGAGGGCGAGGTTCAGGTGGTTGAGCAGTTAGGTCACGAAACACAGATTCATATCCAGATCCCAGCCATTCGTCAGAACCTGGTCTACCGCCAGAACGACGTGGTGTTGGTAAAAGAGGGTGCCACATTCGCTATCGGCTTGCCGCCAGAGCGCTGCCATCTGTTCCGTGAGGATGGCACCGCATGTCGTCGGCTGCATCAAGAGCCCGGCGTTTAAGCAATCCCAATAATAAGCACGAAACCATCAGGTGAAGTGTTCAAAGAAAAGCAATGATCTCAGGAGATAGAATAATGATTACTCTGCGCAAAGTCCCTCTGGCACTCGCCATTGCGGCAGGCATCCTGTCTGCCCAGGCCGGCGCTGTAGACTTCAAAGGTTATGCTCGTTCTGGCATTGGCTGGACCGGGAGTGGTGGCGAACAACAGTGTTTCCAGGCAACAGGTGCACAGAGCAAATACCGTCTTGGTAACGAATGTGAAACCTATGCCGAACTGAAACTGGGTCAGGAAGTGTGGAAAGAGGGCGACAAGAGCTTCTACTTCGACACCAACGTAGCCTACTCTGTTTCTCAGCAGAACGATTGGGAATCAACCAGCCCGGCCTTCCGCGAAGCTAACGTGCAGGGTAAAAACCTGATTGAATGGCTGCCAGGTTCCACTATCTGGGCCGGTAAGCGCTTCTATCAGCGTCATGACGTTCACATGATCGACTTCTACTACTGGGATATCTCCGGTCCTGGTGCAGGTATCGAAAACATCGACCTGGGCTTCGGTAAACTCTCCCTGGCCGCAACCCGTTCTTCTGAATCCGGCGGCTCTTCCGCATTTGCAGATTTCAATGCCGATGGCGACCGCATTTATGACAATATCGTGCCTAACGATGTCTTTGACGTTCGTTTAGCCGGTATGGAAATCAACCCAGGCGGTACGCTGGAGCTGGGCGTTGACTACGGTCACACCAACATTCCTGACGACTACTACCTGCAGCCTGGCGCCTCTAAAGATGGCTGGATGTTCACCGCTGAACACACCCAGAGCATGCTGAAAGGCTTTAACAAGTTTGTTGTTCAGTACGCAACAGACTCCATGACTTCTAACGGTAAAGGTATTCCGCAGGGTGCGAGCCTGAATAACGACGGCTCCATGATCCGCGTTCTTGACCACGGTGCTGTCACCCTGGCTGACCAGTGGGATCTGATGTACGTCGGTATGTACCAGAACATCGACCTGGACAACAACAACGGTACCGAGTGGTGGACCGTCGGTGTTCGTCCGATGTTCAAATGGACGCCAATCATGTCCACCTTGCTGGAAGTGGGCTACGACAACGTCAAATCTCAGAAAACTGACGACACCAACAGCCAGTACAAAATCACCCTGGCCCAACAGTGGCAGGCTGGCGACAGCATCTGGTCCCGTCCGGCTATCCGCGTATTCGCAACCTATGCGAAGTGGGATGAGAAATGGGGTTACGCTAACAATCGCGATGCAGGCTACACCTCTGGCGTAGCATACAACGACACCTCCGCGAAAACCTTCAGCCGTGGCGACAACGATGAGTGGACCTTCGGTGCCCAGATGGAAATCTGGTGGTAAGTCGTAACACCTGATGTATTGACCTAAAAGAGGGGCGCAAGCCCCTCTCTTCATAGGGTGCTGCGCGCTATTGCCTGGCCACCGCAGTGCTAACGCAATCTGAGGTAAACATAATGAAAATGAAAAAAAGTCTCGTCGCGCTGTGCCTCTCCGCAGGTCTGCTGGCAGGAGCTCCAGCCATCACGCTTGCGAACGTCAATTTCGTCCCACAAAACACCAGCGCTGCGCCTGCGGTTCCGGCAGCCGCGCTGCAACAGCTGGTCTGGACGCCTGTCGATCAGTCCAAAACCCAGACTACCCAACTTTCTACCGGCGGCCAGACCTTAAACGTGGCGGGGATCGCCGGCCCGGTGGCGGCGTACAGTGTGCCGGCTAATATCGGCGAAATCACCCTGACGCTGACAAGCGTGGTGGAGAAACAGACCAGCGTATTTGCACCGAACGTGCTGATTCTGGATCAGAACCTGACACCATCTGCCTACTTCCCAAGCGAATACTTCACCTACCAGGAGCCGGGCGTAATGAGCGCCGATCGTCTGGAAGGGGTCATGCGCCTGACGCCAGCCCTGGGTCAGCAGAAACTGTACGTCCTGGTCTTTACCACCGACAAAGATCTGCAGCAAACCACCAAACTGATCGATCCGGCGAAAGCCTATGCCAAAGGCACCGGCAACGCCGTACCGGATATCCCGGATCCGCTTGCACGCCACGTCACTGACGGTGAGCTGAAGCTGAAAGTCTCCACCAACAGCGCCTCCAGCGTGCTGGTCGGTCCGCTGTTTGGCTCCTCCGGCCCTGGTCCGGTCACCGTAGGCAATACCGCGGCACCGGTCTATGCTGCGCCAGCGGTTGCACCAGCTGCGGCTCCGGCTGCCGCGCCAGCCGTTGCCCCGGCCCCGGCGAAGAAGAGCGAGCCGGTACTGACCGATACCGAAGCCTACTTTAATCAGGCCATTAAGCAGGCAGTCGCAAAAGGTGATGTCGATAAAGCGCTGAAACTGCTGGATGAAGCAGAGCGTTTAGGCTCGACCACTGCCCGTTCCACCTTTATCAGCAGTGTAAAAGGCAAGGGGTGACCGTCTCCCCACAATGCTGATTTTGTCAGTAGTTTGGTGCGCCCCTGTGGGCGCACTTTTTTTGTGATTTACACCGCTGTTGCATCTCTGTTGCGATAATGTTCGCTAACTCACGTTTGCCCGCCCCCATTAGGCGTTTCTGCGATACAATAGCTTTACGTTATGTATCGGAGAGACTGGCATGTCACACCCCGCGCTAACACAACTGCGTGCGCTGCGCTATTTTGACGAAATCCCTGCCCTGGAACCGGAGCAGCTCGACTGGCTGCTGCTGGAAGATTCCATGACTAAACGTTTTGAGCAGCAGGGCAAGAACGTCACCGTTACCCTCATTCAGGAGGGATTCGTCACGCCTGACGCGGTGGCGGATGAGCTGCCATTATTGCCGAAAGAGGCGCGCTACTGGCTGCGGGAGATCCTGCTCTGTGCCGACGGCGAGCCGTGGCTGGCCGGGCGCACGGTGGTGCCAGAATCCACCCTTACCGGGCCGGAGATGGCGCTGCAGCAGATGGGCAAAACCCCGCTGGGACGCTATCTGTTCACCTCCTCCGAGCTGACCCGCGATTTTATTGAAATTGGACGCGATGCCGGATTATGGGGACGCCGTTCCCGCTTGCGCTTAAGTGGAAAACCCTTAATGCTGACCGAGCTGTTTTTACCGGCGTCACCGTTGTACTAAGAGGAAGAGAAAATGGAGTGGAGTCTGACGCAGAACAAGCTGCTGGCGTACCACCGCCTGATGCGAACGGATAAGCCGATCGGTGCGCTACTGCTGCTGTGGCCGACCCTGTGGGCGCTGTGGGTTGCAACCCCCGGGCTGCCGCCGCTGTGGATCCTGGCGGTATTTGTGGCGGGTGTCTGGTTGATGCGAGCCGCGGGCTGTGTGGTTAACGATTATGCCGATCGCAAATTTGACGGCCACGTGAAACGCACCGCGAATCGTCCGCTGCCGAGCGGTGATGTCACGGAGAAAGAGGCGCGGGCGCTGTTTGTGGTGCTGGTCCTGCTCTCGTTCCTGCTGGTGCTGACCCTCAACACCATGACCATCCTGCTCTCCGTGGCAGCGCTGGCCCTGGCCTGGGTCTACCCGTTTATGAAGCGCTATACCCATCTGCCCCAGGTGGTGCTGGGCGCCGCCTTTGGCTGGTCGATCCCCATGGCCTTTGCCGCCGTCAGCGAAAGCGTGCCGCTGAGCTGCTGGCTGATGTTCCTGGCCAACATCCTCTGGGCGGTGGCCTACGATACCCAGTACGCGATGGTTGACCGCGACGATGATCTGAAGATTGGCATTAAATCGACGGCCATTCTGTTTGGTCGTCAGGACAAGCTGATCATTGGGATTTTGCAGGTCGCGGTGCTGGCGCTGCTGGTGGCAATTGGTTACCTGAACCAGCTGAACGGCGCATTTTACGGGGCGGTTGCGGCGGCGGGTGTGCTCTTTATCTACCAGCAAAAGCTCATTGCCAACCGCGAACGCGAGGCCTGTTTTAAAGCGTTTCTGAACAATAACTACGTTGGTCTGGTGTTGTTTTTCGGGTTAGCAATTAGCTATTGGGCATAAAAAAAAGCCGGGTGGCGGCTTCGCCTTACCCGGCCTACGATTTGGCAGAATATGTAGGCCGGGTAAGCGTTAGCGCCACCCGGCTTTTTTACGCACTATTCTCCCTGCGTCGCGCTCTCAATCGTTAAGCGCACGTCAGAGGTGATCAGCTCTGCCAGCATCTGGTAAACCTTCATCGTCTCTTCCGGCTCGGCATCACCGCTGTCACTGATATAACCCTCATCACGCAGCGTCAATACCAGCGAACTGAAGACCGCTTTGTCGAAGAACTCCGGCGCGTTGATACCGTGCAGCATCGACAGACGCTGGGCCAGAGTACGGCTCTCTTTCTCCAGCGTACCGCGGTTGATCGACGGGTTGGCGCTCAGCAGCCAGAAGGTGATGGCGTAGCGCTGCACAGTCTCGCGCGCACCCGCCGCCAGCAGCTGTAGCGTGCGTGAGCGGGACGGGTTGATCACCAGAACGTCCTCTTTCTGCGTCATCAGCCCCTGGCGGACCAGCTCTTCAGTATGCTTATCCAGCACCTCTGCCAGCTCGTCGCTGTTCCAGCGCAGGAACAACTCGGCTTTCAGCATCGGGTAGAGAGCGGTGACATGCTCCAGCAGCGCCTGACGGCTGATCTGGCGATGCTGGGTCACGATGGCGGCCATCAGCGAAGGCAGCATCAGCATATGCGCGATGTTATTGCGGTAGTAGGTCATCAGCACCGCCTGCTCGCGCGGCAGAATGATGATATCGCCGATCGTATCTTTCTCGACCTCGAACTTGTTCATCTGCAATGCGTGATCGATGAGCTCGCTGGCGCTGGCCGTCGGCACCGTGGCATCGGCGGCGTAGGGCACGTTGCGCATCAGGTTCAGGTAGCAGTCGATCTGCTCGGTCAACTGCTCGCGGGTAAGCGAGCGCTGGCGCGAGGCAAGCAGGGCGGTACAGCACAGGTTCATGGCGTTCGCCGCCCCGGCGTTGTTAATGCGCACCATCAGATCGGCAGCAATGGCGTTCACCGTCGGCGTCAGCCAGGCCGGACGCACCGCTTCGATCGGATCGATGGACTCACGCCACTCCGGTACACGGTGGTTGAGGTAGGTCATCAGCGGCATCGGCTCGCCGAAGTTAACATACCCCTGGCCGAGGTTACGCAGCTTGCTCAGACCACGCAGCATCTGCAGCAGGCTCTCTTTCTCTTTGGTGGCGCCGCGCAGCTCTTTGGCGTAGGTGCCCACTTCCATCACGTGCTCGTAACCGATGTAGATTGGCACCAGGGTGATAGGACGCGTACCGCCGCGCAGCATCGCCTGGATGGTCATCGACAGGGTGCCGGTCTTCGGATCGAGCAAACGCCCGGTACGGGAACGGCCACCCTCCACAAAGTACTCGACGGAATAGCCGCGGCTGAACAGCTCGCCCAGATACTCGCGGAACACGGTGGAGTAGAGCTTGTTACCTTTAAAGGTACGGCGAATAAAGAACGCACCCAGACGGCGGAAGATCGGCCCTGCCGGCCAGAAGTTGAGGTTAATGCCCGCCGCAATGTGCGGTGGCACCAGCCCCTGGTGATAGAGCACGTACGAGAGCAGCAGGTAGTCCATGTGGCTGCGGTGGCAGGGCACGTAGACAATTTCATGGCCGTCATGGGCCAGCTGGCGCACACGCTCGGCGTTGTGCACGTTAATCCCCTGATAGAGACGGTTCCAGGTAAAGCTCAGGATACGGTCGCTGAGGCGGATCATCTCGTAGGAGAAGTTGGCGGCAATCTCTTCCATCAGGGCGATGGCGTTTTGCTGCGCCTTCTCATGGGAGATCTTTTTGCTGCGCGCTTCGTCTTCGACGGCACGGGCAATGGCTTTCGACGCCAGCAGCTTATTGAACAGATCCTGGCGAGCAGGCAGGCGCGGGCCTACCGCGGCAAGACGCTGGCGGGCAAAGTGCATACGCGCCACGCGGGCCAGCTTCTGGGCGATGGTTTTATCCGTGCCGTGCTCATCGGCCATGCGGCGCAGGGAGACGGAAGGTGAAAAACGGACAAAGCTGTCGCGGCCCAGCCAGTTGACGGCGAAAAACTTCTGCACCCCGTTGAGCATGCGCAACGGCGGATTCTCTTCGCCTTTATCGCGCCCCGGACGACGGCCAAACATCACCGATACCGGCACCATCTGCACATCCAGCAGCGGGTTGCTGCGGTGCAGGTCGAGGTAATCATGGAACAGCTTAATGGACTCTTCTTTCGGCGTGTACCAGGTGAATACGCGAGGTCCGCCGTGGATAAAGATGTAGCGTGGCAGTTGGGTGCCGTCGATCTCCAGCGGCTCCAGCGGATCCGGGAGATCGTGCGCCAGGCATTGGGCGCGCAGCGTCAGCAAGTCGGCCTTCGAGTTGTAAGGCAAAACGTACATAATAGGACGCGAGGTATCGAGTCCCAATTCCAGCGTGGGAACCGCCGGAATAGACTTGCTTTTTACCAGGACGCTTAATGGTAAATTAAGTAATTTGTAGTAAATTCGTGGCCAGCCAGACATAAACGATGTAAAGCCTCTGGTTAAAAATGCAATTGCGGCGCAAGGATAACAGAAAGCGCGCAAAATTTCTGTTGTTACCCGTCATACTTCCGGCGGCAGCGCAGCGCGCTTAAGCCACCGTTTCTGACGCTATTTTCGAAGAAAGGTTTCTTTTAATGGCCAACAATACCACTGGGTTAACCCGAATCATTAAAGCTGCCGGCTATTCCTGGAAAGGCATTCGTGCTGCCTGGATCAATGAAGCCGCTTTTCGCCAGGAGGGGGTAGCAGTCATCGCGGCGATTATTATTGCCTGCTGGCTGGACGTTGATCCCATCACCCGCGTACTCCTGATTGGATCGGTAATGTTGGTGATGATAGTCGAAATTCTGAACAGTGCGATCGAGGCGGTGGTCGACCGCATTGGCAGCGACTTCCATGAGCTTTCGGGCCGGGCGAAAGATATGGGCTCTGCCGCTGTGCTGATGGCGATTATCGTTGCCCTGTTTACCTGGGTCACGCTGCTTTGGGGGCATTTGCGATAAGCCTTCAGAAACCGAACAAGTCTCTGGTTTTTTATGCGGTTTGTGGTTCCAAAATCGCCTTTAGCTGTATATACTCACAGCATAACTGTATATACACCCAGGGGGCGGAATGAAAGCGTTAACGACCAGGCAGCAAGAGGTGTTTGATCTCATTCGGGATCATATCGGCCAGACGGGTATGCCGCCGACGCGTGCAGAAATCGCGCAGCGTCTGGGCTTCCGTTCTCCAAACGCCGCTGAAGAGCACCTTAAAGCCCTGGCGCGTAAGGGTGTGCTTGAGATTGTCTCCGGCGCGTCTCGTGGTATTCGTCTGCTCGTTGAAGCAGAAGAGGGCCTTCCGCTTGTCGGTCGTGTCGCCGCCGGGGAACCGCTGCTGGCGCAACAGCATATTGAAGGCCACTATCAGGTCGATCCGGGCATGTTCAAACCGAGCGCGGACTTCTTGCTGCGCGTCAGCGGGATGTCCATGAAGGATATCGGCATTCTCGACGGCGATCTGCTGGCGGTACATAAAACGCAGGATGTGCGCAACGGCCAGGTCGTTGTGGCGCGCATAGATGATGAAGTGACCGTTAAGCGTCTGAAAAAACAGGGCAACACGGTACAGCTGCTTCCGGAAAACAGCGAGTTTTCCCCGATTGTTGTCGATCTGCGTGAACATAACTTTTCCATCGAAGGGCTGGCGGTAGGCGTCATCCGCAACGGTGAATGGTTATAACCTCTTTCTGACAGACTGCGGCAACGCCGCAGTCTGCTTTTCTTTTTTCTCCCGGTCATACACATGTCTCTGCTGACTGCTTCAGACAAGGCGTTGTGGCGTCTTGCCCTCCCGATGATCGTCTCCAATATCAGCGTCCCGCTGCTGGGGCTGGTGGATACCGCCGTTATCGGCCATCTTGACTCTCCGGTCTATCTGGGCGGTGTCGCCATCGGCGCCACGGCAACCAGTTTCCTGTTTATGCTGCTGCTCTTTTTGCGTATGAGCACCACCGGTCTCACCGCTCAGGCCTATGGCGCGAAAGATCCGCTGCGTCTGGCCCGGGCGCTGGTGCAGCCGCTGATCCTCGCGCTCGGCGCCGGTCTGCTGATTGTGCTGCTGCGCACACCGCTTATCGATCTGGCGCTACATATCGTGGGTGGCAGCGAGGATGTCCTGCATCAGGCGCGGCGCTTCCTTGAGATCCGCTGGCTCAGCGCCCCGGCATCGCTGGCTAATCTGGTGCTGCTCGGCTGGCTGCTGGGGGTGCAGTATGCCCGGGCACCGGTGATCCTGCTGGTGGTGGGTAATCTGCTCAATATCGTGCTGGATCTATGGCTGGTGATCGGGCTGAAAATGAACGTGCAGGGGGCCGCCCTGGCGACCGCTGCCGCCGAATACGCCACCCTGTTGCTTGGCTTGTGGATGGTCTGGCGGGTGCTGGCTCTGCGCGGCATTTCCCTGGCGCTGCTGAAAGCGAGCTGGCGCGGCAATATCCGCAAGCTGCTGGCCCTGAACCGGGACATTATGCTGCGCTCGCTGCTGCTGCAACTCTGTTTCGGCGCGCTGACGGTGCTGGGCGCGCGTTTGGGGCCGGAGATTATCGCCGTTAACGCCGTGCTGATGACGCTACTCACCTTTACCGCCTACGCGCTGGATGGTTTTGCCTATGCGGTTGAAGCGCACTCCGGGCAGGCCTATGGCGCCCGGGAAAGCGGCCAGCTGCGCGAAGTATGGCGGGCAGCCTGCCGTCAGTCTGGCATGGTGGCGCTGGCCTTCGCGTTTGTCTATGCCCTGGCGGGTAACCCGATCGTGGCGCTGCTGACTTCGCTGCCAGAGCTGCGCGCGCTGGCGAGCCATTATCTTGTCTGGCAGGTGATTTTGCCGGTGGTGGGGGTCTGGTGCTATTTGCTCGACGGCATGTTTATCGGCGCAACCCGTGGCGCAGAGATGCGCAACAGTATGGCCGTCGCGGCCGCCGGGTTTGGTCTGACGCTGTTCACCTTGCCCTGGCTGGGTAATCACGGCCTGTGGCTGGCCCTGAGCGTTTTCCTGGCGCTGCGGGGGCTCTCTCTGGGCTGGATCTGGCGCCGGCACTGGCGCAACGGCACCTGGTTTCAATAACGGCTTCACCTTACTGAATGGTAAAAGATTCCGAATAACAAACCCAACGCCGCACGCTTATCTATAATTATTATCACGTCCAGCACGAAATCTATTTCAGGACGAACTTATCCTTAACGACCGAGCGAAGAGGAATCGATGATGAATAAAGACCAAGTCGGCGGTAACTGGAAGCAGATCAAAGGTAAAGTAAAAGAACAGTGGGGCGACCTGACTGACGATGACATGACCGTTATCGAAGGTAAACGTGACCAGCTGGTGGGGAAAATTCAGGAACGCTATGGTTATGAGAAAGACCAGGCGGAGAAAGAAGTTGGTGACTGGGAAACCCGTAACAACTATCGCTGGTAATTCAGCGCTAGCCGCAGGTACACGGATGTACGCCCAGGGCGACCCTCAGGTCGCCCCTTTTTTTGTGCTCAACGCGGCTTCTTTTTCAGCTGGATAGAGTGGTCATGCTGGCAATTTTCCTGATGGCGGCAGGCCTCGACTTCTACGCAGTTGCGGCACAGACCGTGCGCTTCAATCACGTTGTGACGCAGGGCAAATCCCATCTTCGCCGCCAGAGTATGCATGATGTCTTCCACCCCTTCCGCGCCTTCTTCCTTCACGCTGCCGCAGCGATCGCAAATAAACATCGCTGAGGTGTGGGTAGGCTGATCGAACAGGTGGCACAGCACATAGCTGTTGGTCGATTCCACTTTATGCACAAAACCCTGCTCAAGCAGAAAATCGAGCGCCCGGTATACGGTAGGGGGCTTCGCCTGCGGCTCGCTTTCGCGCAGCAGATCGAGCAGGTCGTAAGCGCTGATGGCCCCGTTTTGCAGGCTCAGCAGGCGCAACACTTCAAGGCGCTGCGGAGTCAGGCGCACATTGCGTTGCGCACAGAGCTTTTCGGCTTGCGCTAACAGTGCCTGCATTGTGGTCGTTTCCATTTTGCACCTCGAATAACGTGGAATAACAAACCGCCAGTTTACCATGTTCTGGCCTAAACGCCGAGATCCAGCAGGTGTGCTACCCTGACGAAAAACCACGGGGGATCAAAAGATGAAAAGACCGGACTGTATTCGACACTGGCGTGAGGTAGAAGGGGCCGACAATTCAACCTATCCCGATAGCACAGAGCGTTTCTCCATTGGCGCGCCCTTGGCTCGAGCGCTTGGCTTAGGCCGCCTCGGTATTCACCATGAACGCCTGCCGCCTGGGCGTCGTACCTCCTATCCACATGCCGAAAGCGATGAAGAGGAGTTTATCTTTGTGCTGGAGGGTTATCCCGAAGCCTGGATCAACGGGTATTTATGGAAGCTGGAGCCGGGGGACAGCGTAGGATTTCCGGCCGGGACGGGGGTTTGCCACACCTTTATTAATAACACCACTGAAGAAGTGCGGTTATTAGTGGTGGGCGAAGCCAATAAAAAATATAACCGAATTTATTATCCGCTAAATGCAGTATATGCCGCCACCCGTGAAGATCGCTGGATCGATCACCCGCCACAATTTTTTGGTCCGCATGATGGAAAACCCGGGCGAAAATAAATTCTTGTTCTATACCTATTTAAAGCCATAAGGAAATCAAGAGCTTATCTAATACTAAAGTTTAAGGCATATTTAGCTTCTAATACTTTTTTCACAGAGGACGTATTTCCCTGCGCGGCGTATAGCCGCCGGGGTTAATTTACCCAAAATAAGTCAGGTGTCCTGTGAAAATAAAACTCAAACTTTCTGTGGCGGGAATTGCCACCGGTATTCTTTTGTCTCATCAGGCTGGAGCCGCAAATACCTGGACGGAAGCACGCGGCGATGCAATGGGCGGAACAGGCGTTGCATCGGCCCATTATGGCAGCGGGGTGTTAATTAACCCGGCGCTGTTGGCAAAATCAAAAGAAGAGGATGACGTCGCCATCATTTTCCCCTCCGTGGGAGCGCAAATTAGCGATAAAGACAATTTGCAGGATAAGATCGATGAAATCAGCGATGAGATCACCGACGATCGGCAGATGATCGACGATCTGACCGTGGCGCAGATCGCCGCCGATCCGCAAGGCACGCTTAGTGAGCTGCAGAGAGCCGCCGGCAGCCTTGCCGATCAGCTGGAATTTCTTGATGGCAAAACGGCGCATGCCAACGCCGGCGGCGGGATAGCCGTGAGCATCCCGGGTTCCGGCCTGTCGCTGGCGTTTGTCGCCAAAGCTAATGCCCATGCCCGCGTCAGCTCAGAAATCGATCCTCAGGACATCGATTTTTTACGCCGATTGCAGGGTAGCCCGGGAATGACCAACCAGATGGCGCTGAGCGCGGCGCGCAACGGCAGCGACGTGATTACCCGCAATCTTAACTCTGTTGCCATGGGCAGAGGGGCCATCGTCTCCGACTATGGCGTGGCGATTGCCCGTCAGTTTACGGTAAGCGACCTGCCGGTTTCGGTGGGCGTCACGCCGAAACTGCAGCAAACCTGGCTCTATAACTACACCACCTCCATTTATACCTACGACAGCGGCGACTTTAACAGCAGCCGCTACCGTAACGACGATACCAGTTTTAACGTCGATGTCGGCGTTGCGGTGGACTTTGGTGAGAACTGGACGGTGGGCCTGAGCGGGCAGAACCTCTTATCACGTGATATTGATACCAACGACATCCGCATTCTCAACGGGCGTACCGGGCAGGTGGTGAGCTATCAGGACACATACCAGATCCGCCCGCTGGTCACGGCGGGTGTCGCCTGGCATACCGGCCTGCTTACCCTCAGCGCCGATGGCGATCTGACCGAAACCCGCGGCTTTAAGAGTGAAGAAAACGCGCAGTATGTCGGCGTGGGGGCAGAAGTGACCCCGCTGAGCTGGCTGGCGGTACGCGCAGGCTTTCGCGGTGACGTGAGGGGCACCGACAGCAACGTCTTCACGGGCGGGTTAGGCTTTGCGCCGTTTAATACCGTGCATATCGATTTGACCGGTATTTACGGGGAAGATGAAACCTGGGGGGCCGGGGCCCAGTTGAGCCTGACCTTCTGAAGGCATCCGGAGGCGCTCGGCCTCCGGCGAATATGTGCTATAGTAGCGCCCCATTTTCACCAGATGCTTAAAACTTCGCCATGTCGTCAGAAAACTCGTCCCGCTATCCTGCCCACCGTTTTTCCATCGCGCCGATGCTCGACTGGACAGACAGACATTGCCGCTACTTCCTGCGTCTGCTGTCGCGCCACACCCTGCTCTATACCGAGATGGTGACCACCGGGGCGATCATTCACGGCAAGGGTGACTATCTCGCCTACAGCGAAGAGGAGCATCCGGTGGCGTTGCAGCTGGGCGGCAGCGATCCGGCGGCGCTGGCGCACTGCGCGAAGCTGGCTGAGGCGCGTGGCTACGACGAGATTAACCTCAACGTCGGCTGCCCTTCCGATCGTGTGCAGAACGGCATGTTTGGCGCCTGCCTGATGGGTAATGCGCAGCTGGTGGCCGACTGCGTGAAAGCGATGCGTGACGTGGTCTCCATTCCGGTGACGGTAAAAACCCGCATCGGCATCGACGATCAGGACAGCTACGAATTTCTCTGTGATTTTATCGGTACGGTGGCTGGCAAGGGCGAGTGCGAGATGTTTATCATCCATGCCCGCAAAGCCTGGCTCTCTGGCCTGAGCCCGAAAGAGAACCGTGAGATCCCGCCGCTGGATTACCCGCGCGTGTATCAGCTGAAGCGCGATTTCCCGCAGCTGACCATGTCCATTAACGGCGGCATAAAGTCCCTTGAAGAGGCGAAAGGGCATCTGCAGCATATGGACGGCGTTATGGTGGGCCGTGAGGCGTACCAGAACCCGGGCGTGCTGGCGGCGGTAGATCGCGAAATCTTTGGTGTGGACGTTGCCGATCGTGACCCGGTGGCGGTGGTGCGGGCGATGTACCCTTACATTGAGCGCGAGCTGAGCAACGGCACCTATCTGGGCCACATCACCCGTCATATGCTGGGGCTGTTCCAGGGTATTCCGGGGGCGCGCCAGTGGCGCCGTTACCTGAGTGAAAACGCCCATAAAGCGGGTGCCGATATCGAGGTGCTGGAGCAGGCGCTGCGTCTGGTGGCAGACAAACGATAATTTTCACCAAAACTTCGTCAAATTCACCACGCCCGGCACCGCATTGCCGGGCGTTTTATTTCAATATCAAGAGGTTATTTTTGGCACGGATCTTGTAACTATCACATCAGCGTATCGTTGTGATGCATTTGGGAGAGAGCCATGCTGGAACTACTTTTTGTGATTGGATTTTTTGTCATGCTGCTGGCAACCGGCGTCTCGTTGCTGGGGATCATCGCCGCACTGGTGGTTGCGACAGTGGTGATGTTTATCGGGGGACTGTTTGCCCTGATGTTGAAACTGTTGCCGTGGTTGTTGTTAGCCGTGGCGGTGGTGTGGGCAATACGGGCGATTAAATCGCCAAAACTTCCACGCTATCAGCGCAATAACCGTTTTCGTTACTAAGGTATTGAGCGGTTCGTCACATCCTTGCAACTTTTACGGCATCATCACTTAGAACAGAATAGGATTTAGTTATCGAATCTGTCACTATGACCGCCGTTAAAGAATTCATCGTGCTGTACCCTACATACAGCCGAACTAAAAAAAGCAAAGCAAGAAAAGGGCTTCCCAAGGGAAGCCCAATTTTTTATCAAGGGATAAGCAAACTCGATCCCTGCGTCGCCCGGCTCTCCAGCGCTTCATGCGCGCGTTGCGCATCACTCAGCGGATACTTCTGCGCCTCGGCCACATCCACCTTAATGACCCCGCTGGCAATCAACGAGAACAGCTCGTTGCTGGCCTCGACCAGTTCGTCATGGTTGGTGATATAGCCCTGCAGCGAAGGACGGGTGGCAAACAGCGACCCCTTCTGGTTAAGAATGCCGAGATTAACGCCGGTCACAGGGCCGGAAGCATTGCCGAAGCTGACCATCAAGCCGCGACGTTGCAGGCAGTCCAGCGAGGCTTCCCAGGTGTCTTTCCCCACCGAGTCATACACCACACGCACCTTCTTGCCGCCGGTGATCTCTTTCACCCGCTCAACAATGCTCTCTTCACGGTAGTTAATCACCTGCCAGGCACCCGCCTGGAGCGCGCGCTGCGCCTTTTGCGCATTGCCGACCGTGCCGATAAGTTTAGCCCCCAGCGCTTTCGCCCACTGGCAGGCGATCAGGCCCACACCGCCGGCGGCAGCGTGGAACAGAAACTGTTCGTCAGGTTTGATTTCGTAGGTTTTACGCAACAGGTAGAAGACCGTTAGCCCCTTCAGGAAGGAGGCGGCTGCCTGCTCATAGGAGATGGCGCCGGGCAGAATCGCTGCTTTATCTGCCGGGACGTTATGGACCGAGCTGTAGGCGCCGAGAGCCGATTGCGCATACACCACGCGATCGCCCTCTTTAATATGTTTTACCGCACTACCGACTTTCACCACCACGCCCGCCGCCTCGGTACCCAGACCGCTCGGCAGAGCAGGGGGCGGATAGAGCCCGCTGCGGATGTAGGTATCGATGTAGTTAATACCAATGGCTTTGTTTTCGACCTGGACTTCGTTCTCCCCAGGCGCGGTGGGAGTGAACTCTACCGCCCTGAGAACGTCCGGGCCGCCGTGTTTATGAAATTCAATACGCGTTGCCATGCTCCCTCCATTAGAATTAGAAAATATGGTAATCTTTCGACCCACTCTCTATCTCGGTAACTCCATTCACTATGGCAGGAAACAAACCCTTCAACAAACAGACTGAACCCCGGGAACGCGATCCCCAGTTAGCCGGATTAAAGGTTCCGCCTCACTCGATCGAAGCGGAACAGTCGGTGTTGGGCGGTTTAATGCTGGATAACGAACGCTGGGACGACGTCGCCGAGCGCGTGGTCACTGACGATTTCTACACCCGCCCGCACCGCCATATCTTTACCGAAATGGCGCGTTTGCAGGAGTCAGGCAGCCCTATCGACCTGATCACGCTCGCGGAATCGCTGGAGCGTCAGGGGCAGCTGGAGTCAGTAGGCGGCTTCGCTTATCTGGCTGAACTATCAAAAAACACCCCAAGCGCGGCGAACATCAGCGCCTATGCGGACATCGTGCGTGAACGTGCGGTCGTACGCGACATGATTTCCGTTGCCAACGAAATCGCCGAAGCTGGCTTCGATCCGCAGGGGCGTAACAGTGATGAACTGCTCGACCTGGCCGAATCCCGGGTCTTTAAAATTGCCGAAAGCCGGGCCAATAAAGACGAAGGGCCGAAGAACATCGCCGACGTGCTTGATGCCACCGTGTCGCGTATTGAGCAGCTGTTCCAGCAGCCGCACGACGGGGTGACGGGCGTTAACACGGGCTATGACGATCTGAATAAAAAGACGGCCGGTTTGCAGCCGTCGGATCTGATTATCGTCGCCGCCCGTCCGTCGATGGGTAAGACGACCTTTGCGATGAACCTCGTCGAAAACGCGGCGATGTTGCAGGATAAACCGGTGTTAATCTTCAGTCTGGAGATGCCCTCCGAGCAGATCATGATGCGTTCTCTGGCCTCGCTGTCCCGCGTGGACCAGACCCGTATTCGTACCGGACAGCTGGACGATGAGGACTGGGCGCGGATCTCCGGCACCATGGGTATTCTGCTGGAAAAACGTAATATCTATATTGATGACTCCTCCGGCCTGACGCCAACGGAAGTGCGCTCCCGTGCGCGCCGTATCGCCCGCGAGCACGGCGGCATTGGCCTGATCATGATCGACTACCTCCAGCTGATGCGCGTTCCGTCCCTGTCGGACAACCGTACTCTGGAAATCGCCGAAATCTCCCGCTCGCTGAAAGCGCTGGCGAAAGAGTTGCAGGTGCCAGTGGTTGCGCTGTCGCAGCTTAACCGCTCCCTGGAACAGCGTGCCGACAAACGTCCGGTTAACTCCGACCTGCGTGAATCCGGCTCTATCGAGCAGGATGCCGACTTAATCATGTTCATCTATCGTGACGAGGTTTATCACGAGAACAGCGACCTGAAAGGGATCGCGGAAATTATTATCGGTAAGCAGCGTAACGGCCCCATCGGTACGGTGCGGCTTACCTTTAACGGCCAGTGGTCGCGTTTCGACAACTATGCTGGCCCGCAATACGATGACGAATAACTCTCCGACCTTCTTTTAACAAGGATTTGCAATGCAAGCGGCAACAGTTGTCATTAACCGCCGCGCTCTGCGACACAACCTGCAACGCCTGCGTGAACTGGCGCCCGCCAGCAAGCTCGTTGCAGTCGTGAAAGCGAACGCTTACGGACACGGTCTTATTGAGACCGCGCGAACGCTCCCTGATGCCGACGCCTTTGGCGTCGCCCGTCTCGAAGAAGCCCTGCGTCTGCGCGAAGGGGGGATCACCCAGCCGATTCTACTGCTTGAAGGCTTCTTTAACGCCGCCGATCTCCCGACTATTGCCACGCAACGGCTGCATACCGCCGTACACAATCTTGAGCAGCTCGAAGCGCTGGAAAACACGGTGCTCAGCGAGCCCGTCACCGTTTGGATGAAGCTCGACACTGGCATGCACCGTCTGGGCGTGCGCCCGGAGCAGGCGGAGGCGTTTTACCAGCGCTTAAGCCAGTGCAGGAATGTACGTCAGCCGGTCAATATCGTCAGCCATTTTGCCCGCGCCGATGAGCCTGACTGTGGTGCCACCGAGCAGCAGCTCGATATCTTCAACACCTTCTGCGAAGGCAAGCCGGGCATGCGCTCGATTGCGGCATCCGGCGGTATTTTGCTCTGGCCGCAGTCTCATTTCGACTGGGCACGTCCAGGCATAATCCTGTACGGCGTCTCGCCGCTGGAGGGTAAGCCCTGGGGGCCGGACCTCGGTTTTCAGCCGGTAATGTCGCTCACCTCCAGCCTGATTGCGGTGCGCGAGCACAAAGCCGGGGAGCCGGTGGGCTACGGCGGGACCTGGATCAGCGAGCGCGACACCCGTTTAGGCGTGGTGGCGATGGGCTACGGCGACGGCTATCCGCGCGCGGCGCCATCCGGGACGCCAGTGCTGGTGAATGGCCGGGAAGTGACCATCGTTGGCCGTGTGGCGATGGATATGATCTGCGTCGACCTCGGGCCAGAGGCCCTGGAGAAAGCGGGCGATCCGGTGACGCTGTGGGGTGAAGGTTTGCCCGTGGAACGGATCGCGGAAATCACGAAAGTAAGTGCTTACGAACTTATCACGCGACTGACGTCGCGCCTGGCGATGCGGTACCTGGATTGAGCGTGACTTTGCTTGTAGGGATGAGAGAGCGCCAGTAATTTTCTTGCCGGTAGCCCGGGTCGCCAGGGTGGTGGCGATTAAGCCACCCTGGCACGTTCACCGGTTCAGATGTATCAGAGAAGCAAGGAACGTAAGGTGAACGGAACCACCACCTGAGTCGCAGGTTCCCCCTCATCCTCAGGTTGAAGAAGCCGACTGTGCCCGTTTTTTATGAAGTGCCACGCAACGTGTCGACCATACCCCATCTTCATTAACATCCTCTCGATCTTCTTCCACTTCCGGTTTATTGTTGAATTCCCTGCCTCATTATTATCCGGAGAACCATCGCGTGTTCCAGAAAGTCGACGCCTATGCTGGCGACCCTATCCTCTCCTTAATGGAGCGTTTCAAAGACGATCCGCGTGGCGATAAAGTTAACCTCAGTATCGGTCTTTACTACAACGAAGCGGGCATCATCCCGCAGCTGCAAGCCGTTGCCAAAGCCGAAGCGCGTCTGAACGCCACGCCACACGGTGCGTCGCTCTATCTGCCGATGGAAGGACTCAACAGTTACCGTCACACCATCGCCCCACTGCTGTTTGGCGCAGACCATCCGGTGCTGGCACAGAAGCGTGTTGCAACCATCCAGACGCTGGGTGGGTCAGGCGCGCTGAAGGTCGGCGCCGACTTCCTGCACAAATATTTTCCGGAGTCGGGTGTATGGGTGAGCGATCCGACCTGGGAAAACCATGTCGCCATCTTTGAAGGCGCGGGCTTCACGGTGAATACCTATCCGTGGTTCGACGACCAGACTAACGGCGTACGCGTTGGCGCCTTGCTGGAAAAACTGAGCACACTGCCGGAACGCAGCATCGTGCTGCTGCATCCGTGCTGCCATAACCCGACCGGTGCCGATCTGACGAATGCGCAGTGGGATGCGGTTATCGAGGTGCTGAAAGCCCGCAACCTGATCCCGTTCCTCGACATCGCCTACCAGGGCTTTGGCGCCGGGATGGAAGAGGATGCTTACGCCATCCGCGCCATTGCCAGCGCAGGTCTGCCGGCGCTGGTCAGCAACTCCTTCTCCAAAATCTTCTCGCTGTATGGTGAACGTGTCGGCGGTCTGTCTGTGGTCTGCGAAGATCAGGACGCCGCCGGGCGCGTGCTGGGCCAGCTGAAGGCGACCGTGCGTCGTATCTACTCCAGCCCACCAAACTTCGGGGCGCAGGTGGTGGCGACCGTGCTCGGCGATGACGAACTCAAAGCCGAGTGGCTGGCAGAGGTGGAAGCGATGCGTACCCGCATTCTCGCCATGCGTCAGACGCTGGTGGATGTGCTGAAGGATGCCGTTCCGGGGCACAACTTCGACTACCTGCTACAGCAGCGCGGCATGTTCAGCTATACCGGCTTCAGCGCACAGCAGGTAGACCGCCTGCGCGACGAGTTCGGCGTCTATCTGATTGCCAGTGGACGCATGTGCGTTGCAGGCCTGAATAGCGGCAACGTTCAGCGTGTGGCGAAGGCCTTTGCCGCTGTAATGTAAGCACTTACTCACGACCTCCTTCTTTGGCGAAGGGGGTCGTTAAGAAGTACAGCCGCGCTTTGTGATACCCCTCTTTCTATTGCGACGGAGAGAGAAATTCTCCTTTCCTTCCCCTCCCGCTGCGGTTATTTTCGATGGGGCTTTTGACCATCCGCTCAAAAATAAAACAACAATCTGAATATTCTGGGGAAAAAATGCGCAAGATCATACTGGCGCTCAGCGCTGCCTGCTTATTGCTCTCGCTCAGCAACCCAGCCGTAGCTCGCCCCTCTTCACCTCCACCGTTATATCCGGGCACAACCGCCGCCAGATTGGCTGAGCAGGCGCCCGTCCACTGGGTTTCCGTCGCGCAAATTGAAAAAAGTCTGCTCGGGCGTCCACCCATGTCGGTGGGGTTTGATATCGATGACACCGTCCTGTTTTCCAGCCCTGGCTTCTGGCGGGGTAAAAAAACCTGGTCTCCGGAGAGCGATGAGTACCTGAAAAATCCGGCATTCTGGGAGCAGATGAATAACGGCTGGGATGCGTTCAGCATTCCCAAAGAGGTGGCGCGGGCGCTGATCGCCATGCACCTGAAGCGCGGCGACAACATCTGGTTTATTACCGGGCGTCATTTCACTAAAACCGAAACGGTCACGAAAACCTTGCAGGACGCCTTTCTGATACCCGCCGTATCTATGAATCCGGTGATTTTTATTGGCGGAAAGGGGAAGAGGACCAAAACGCCGTGGATTGTCCAGAAGCAGATTAAGATTTACTACGGCGACGCGGATAGCGACATCAACGCAGCGCGTGAAGCGGGTGCCAGGGGGATTCGGGTTTTGCGGGCGTCGAACTCCACCCAAAAACCGCTGCCTCAGGCGGGAGACTTTGGGGAAGAAGTGATCGTTAACTCAGAATATTGAGTCTCTTTTGGCGCCGGCAAGAACACTTTTTAAGCAGATTTACCTGCTGCGGGTTTTACCTTTCGTCGTATTGCTGCACACTTAGAAGGATCAATCTGTAAAACGGAGCAGCACATGTGGTATCAGCAAACCCTGACCCTGCGCGCCAGGTCTCGCGGTTTTCACCTGGTGACGGATGAGGTCATCGGTCAGATTCGCGATCTTCCCCGCATCAACGTGGGTTTACTTCATCTGTTGCTGCAACACACGTCAGCCTCTCTCACTCTTAATGAGAACTGCGATCCCACCGTCCGTTCCGATATGGAGCAGCACTTTCTCAAATCCATTCCCGATAATGCCCGCTGGGAACATGATGACGAGGGGCCAGACGACATGCCTTCCCATATTAAATCCTCCACGCTAGGCGTCTCTTTACTGCTGCCGGTCAATCATGGCCGTCTGCAGCTGGGCACCTGGCAGGGGATCTGGCTGGGAGAACATCGTATCCACGGCGGTTCGCGCAAAATCATCGCCACGCTACAAGGGGAATAAAGATGACAATTTCGGAGATACTTCAGTACTGCATGAATAAGCCGGGTGCGGAGCAAAGCGTGCACAGCGACTGGAAGGCAACCCAGATCAAAGTCGCCGACGTGCTGTTTGCGATGGTGAAAGATGTGGAGGGGCGTCCGGCGGCCTCGTTAAAAACCAGCCCTGAACTGGCAGAACTGTTGCGCCAGCAGCACAGCGACGTGCGTCCCAGCAAGCACCTGAATAAAGCGCACTGGAGCACGGTCTATCTGGACGGGTCGATTCCCGATTCGCAGATTTATTACCTGGTGGATGCCTCTTACACGCAGGCGGTGGAACTGCTGCCGGAGATGACCCGGCAGCAGCTGTCAGTGTAACTACTTCAGAAGCGGTTTAAGGAAGCGGGCGGTGTGCGAGGCTTCGCACTCCGCGACGGTTTCCGGGGTGCCGGAAACCAAAATTTCACCGCCGCCGCTGCCGCCTTCCGGACCGAGATCGACAATCCAGTCCGCGGTTTTAATCACGTCCAGGTTGTGCTCAATCACCACGATGGTGTTGCCTTGATCGCGAAGCTGGTGCAGCACGTCGAGAAGCTGCTGGATATCGGCAAAGTGCAGACCGGTGGTCGGCTCATCCAGAATGTACAGCGTCTGTCCGGTGCCGCGTTTGGAGAGCTCACGCGCCAGCTTCACGCGCTGCGCCTCCCCGCCCGAGAGGGTAGTTGCTGACTGGCCCAGACGAATGTAGGTCAGACCAACATCCATCAGGGTCTGGAGCTTACGCGCCAGCGCCGGAACGGCATCAAAGAACTCGCGCGCCTCTTCGATGGTCATATCCAGCACTTCGTGGATGGTCTTGCCTTTATATTTGATCTCCAGCGTTTCGCGGTTATAGCGCTTGCCTTTGCACTGATCGCACGGCACGTAGATATCCGGCAGGAAGTGCATCTCAACTTTGATCACCCCATCCCCCTGACAGGCTTCGCAGCGCCCGCCGCGCACGTTAAAGCTGAAGCGGCCCGGCGTGTAGCCGCGTGAGCGCGATTCCGGCACGCCGGCAAAGAGTTCACGTACCGGCGTGAAGACACCGGTATAGGTCGCCGGGTTAGAGCGCGGGGTACGACCAATCGGGCTCTGGTCGATATCGATCACCTTGTCGAAGTGCTCAAGCCCGGTGATGTCACGGTACGGCGCAGGCTCTGCCAGCGTTGCACCGTTCAGCTGAGTTTGCGCAATCGGGAACAGGGTGTCGTTAATCAGCGTCGATTTACCGGAACCCGACACCCCGGTAATGCAGGTGAACAGGCCGACCGGCAGGGTGAGCGTCACATCTTTCAGGTTGTTGCCGCGGGCGCCGGTGAGTTTCAGTACTTTTTCCGGGTTGGCAGGCACGCGCTGTTTTGGCACCTCAATCTTGCGTTGACCGCTCATGTACTGGCCGGTCAGGGACTCTGGCACCGCCATGATGGCGTCCAGCGGCCCTTCCGCCACCACCTGGCCGCCGTGGACACCCGCACCCGGCCCGATGTCGATCACGTGGTCGGCGGCGCGGATGGCATCTTCATCATGCTCGACCACAATCACCGTGTTGCCGAGGTTACGCAGGTGGATCAGGGTGCCAAGCAGACGTTCGTTGTCACGCTGATGCAGGCCGATAGAGGGCTCATCCAGCACGTACATGACGCCCACTAAGCCCGCACCAATCTGGCTCGCCAGACGGATACGCTGGGCCTCGCCGCCGGAGAGCGTCTCTGCGGAGCGGGAAAGCGTCAGGTAGTTGAGGCCAACGTTCACCAGGAATTTCAGACGATCACCAATCTCTTTCAGCACTTTCTCGGCGATTTTCGCCCGCTGGCCGGAGAGCTTCAGGTTGGTGAAGAAGTCCATCGCATGACCGATGCTCATGTCTGAGATGGCCGGCAGCGGCGTGTTTTCCACATACACATGGCGCGCTTCACGACGCAGACGGGTGCCGTCACAGGTGGCGCAGGAGCGGTTGCTGATGAACTTCGCCAGCTCTTCACGCACGGCGCTGGATTCGGTCTCTTTGTAGCGGCGCTCCATATTGTGCAGCACGCCTTCAAACGGATGGCGACGCACCGAGGTATCGCCGCGATCGTTCATATATTTGAACTCGATGTTCTCTTTGCCGGAACCGAACAGGATCACTTTGTGCACGTTCGGGCTCAGGCTGCCCCACGGCGCTTCAACGTCAAATTTATAGTGCTCTGCCAGCGACTTCAGCATCTGGAAATAGTAGAAGTTACGCTTATCCCAGCCGCGGATGGCGCCGCCAGCCAGCGACAGTTCGGGATTCTGGATCACCCGATCGGGATCGAAGTACTGCTGTACGCCCAGGCCATCACAGGTCGGGCAGGCGCCCGCCGGGTTGTTGAACGAGAACAGACGCGGTTCCAGCTCGCGCATGCTGTAGCCGCACACCGGGCAGGCGAAATTGGCGGAGAAGAGCAGCTCCTCCGCTTTCGGGTCGTCCATATCGGCAACTACCGCCGTACCGCCGGAGAGATCCAGCGCGGTCTCGAACGACTCCGCCAGGCGCTGGGTCATATCGTCACGCACCTTAAAGCGGTCGATCACCACCTCTATAGTGTGTTTCTTTTGCAGTTCCAGCTTCGGTGGATCGGAGAGATCGCACACTTCCCCGTCGATACGGGCGCGGATATAGCCCTGGCTTGCCAGGTTTTCCAGCGTTTTGGTGTGTTCGCCCTTACGCTCTTTAATGATTGGCGCAAGCAGCATCAGGCGTCTGCCTTCCGGCTGCGCCAGCACGTTGTCCACCATCTGGCTAACGGTCTGCGCCGCCAGCGGCACATCGTGATCCGGACAGCGCGGCTCGCCTACGCGGGCATAGAGCAGACGCAGGTAGTCATGGATTTCGGTGATGGTCCCGACGGTGGAACGCGGGTTGTGGGAGGTCGACTTCTGCTCAATGGAGATGGCAGGCGACAACCCTTCAATATGGTCGACGTCCGGTTTTTCCATCAGCGACAGGAACTGACGCGCATAGGCAGAGAGCGACTCAACGTAACGACGCTGACCTTCGGCATACAGGGTGTCGAAAGCCAGAGAGGATTTGCCTGAGCCTGAAAGCCCGGTGACGACAATCAGCTTGTCGCGAGGGATGACGAGGTTGATATTCTTGAGATTGTGGGTGCGGGCGCCCCGAACTTCGATCTTATCCATTCACCTTTCCCGGTAGGTAGATACACGGAATGCCTGGTTTGTTTGAAGGACAACCGGCATAAACGATTAATTATGACACAAATTGACCTGGCTGGATATACAGTATTGAGATGCAAATTCAGATTCGTTGTGCAAAAATAGACCACGAAAAGAGTTGGGTGGAATCCGCCTCGCAGCTATGAACATGCGGCATGGAAATGGTACACTCGCGCGTTTACACTATTTAGAAATTGTTTTCAGGAGACACGATCATGGCCAGCAGAGGCGTAAACAAGGTGATTCTCGTCGGTAATCTGGGCCAGGACCCGGAAGTACGCTATATGCCGAGTGGTGGTGCAGTGGCCAACATTACGCTGGCTACCTCCGAATCCTGGCGTGATAAAGCGACCGGTGAGATGAAAGAGCAGACCGAATGGCACCGCGTCGTGCTGTTTGGCAAACTGGCCGAGGTGGCCGGTGAGTATCTGCGTAAAGGTTCTCAGGTCTATATCGAAGGCCAGCTGCGTACCCGCAAATGGACCGATCAGTCCGGCGCAGAAAAATACACCACTGAAGTGGTGGTGAACGTTGGCGGTACCATGCAGATGCTGGGTGGCCGTCAGGGCGGTGGCGCGCCAGCAGGCGGCGGCCAGCAGCAGCAGGGCGGTTGGGGTCAGCCTCAGCAGCCGCAGGGCGGCAACCAGTTCAGCGGCGGCGCACAGTCCCGTCCGCAGCAGCCATCTGCGCCAGCGCAGTCCAACGAACCGCCAATGGACTTCGACGACGACATCCCGTTCTGATCTCTTGCAGAACGAAATAAAAACCCTGCCTGGCAGGGTTTTTTTATACCTGTAGGTCAGGAAAGGGTGAGTTACGGCTGTCGCCATTGCCTTATATGCTCGATCAAGGCACGCAATTTTGGCGCCATGTTGCGGCGTTGCGGGAAATAAAGATAAAAACCCGGAAAATGAGGGAGATATTCATCCAGTATGGATACAAGCTGCCCACTTTCAATATAGGGCCGGAAGGTCTCCTGAGGGGCAAAGGTGATGCCGCCGCCGGCAAGGGCGAGCCTCAGCATCAGACGCAGATCGTTAGTGGTGATCTGCGGATCGATGGCCACATCGAAAGGGACGCCTGCCTCCTCAAATTCCCAGCGATAGGGTGCTACATCCGGGGAAGGGCGCCAGCCGATACAGCGATGGCGAACCAGCTCACGGGGATGTCGGGGGGCGCTGTTGGCCGCCAGCCAGGAGGGCGATGCAACCACCATTTCCCGCTGCGGCCCCGTCAGAGGCACGGCGATCATATCTTTTTCGATAACCTCTCCCAGCCTCACGCCGGCATCATAGCCCGCCGCCACGATATCGAACTCCTCATCCGACACCAGAATATCAATAGTCACACCCGGATTCGCTGCCGCAAAGGAGGCGAGCAAGGGGCCAGAAAGAAACTCTTCGGCTATTGATGTTACCGCAATCCGCAGAAGCCCGCGCGGCGCGCTGTCCGGGGCGATCTCTTCAAAGGCCGCTTCGATATTTGCTAAAGGTAAAGATAAGGCGTTACGCAGCCGCTCGCCTGCTTCGGTCAGGTTTACCGAACGCGTTGTGCGCATGACAAGCAGGGTTTCGAAAGTGTCCTCAAGACGCCTTATACCCTGGCTGACTGCCGACCGGGTGACGCCAAGGCGTGCGGCGGCCGCGCTGAAGCTGTGTTCCTCGGCGACCGCGAGAAAAAGAGGCAGGAGATTAAGATCGACCTTCATTGTTTAGATCTGCTAACCAGTGAGTCAAGTGATAGCAGTATACAAGAAACAATCCAAGGGTTCTATTATCTTCCTGAACTCAACTGAAGGAGCACAACATGAATAAAGTTATCTTAATTACGGGCGCATCCAGCGGTATTGGTGAAGGTATTGCCAGAGAGCTTGGGTATGCTGGCGCGAAGGTATTGCTGGGGGCACGCAGGCTGGATCGTATTGAAGCCATTGCGGCAGAGATCCGCAATACGGGCGGCCAGGCTGAAGCCCATGAGCTGGATGTTACCAGCCGTCAGTCGATGGCTGGCTTCGTCCAGGCGGCAGTCGAAAAGTGGGGGCGCGTCGACGTCTTAATCAATAACGCAGGGATTATGCCGCTTTCTCCGCTTGCGGCAGGGAAACAGGATGAATGGGAACGCATGGTTGACGTTAATATCAAAGGCGTTCTCTGGGGAATTGGGGCTGTACTTCCCGTTATGGAGGCACAGGGCAGCGGTCAGATTATCAACATTGGCTCTATTGGTGCCCTTTCCGTTGTGCCAACGGCCGCCGTCTATTGCGCAACAAAATTTGCAGTACGGGCTATTTCGGATGGTTTACGCCAGGAAAGTTCGAATATCCGCGTCACCTGCGTCAATCCAGGCGTGGTGGAAAGCGACCTTGCCTCGACCATTACCCACACGGAAACCATGGCGGTGATGGATGCTTATCGCGCCATTTCGCTTAAACCTGCTGATATTGCCCGCGCTGTGCGGCAGGTTATTGAGGCACCCGAAAATGTGGATACAACCGAAATAACCATCAGACCTACTGCGTCAGCAAATTAAAACTCAATTTTTGTCGGCAGATTTATTCTGTCAGAAAATACTCGCTGAAATCAGGTGAGGATATTATTTCCGTTCCGCCGGTAATATATCCCGCCGTATACCGATCCGATTAAAGGAGATCAGACATGAAAAATATGACTGGCTTAATGGCAGGTATTGCTTTATCTGTGATGTCATTCTGTAGCGTGGCACAGACAGTAAGCGCAGTTGACTCCACTCTTGATGGCGCGGAAGCAAAAATCGCCGCCCAGGCGCAAAAGGCCGGTGCGTCATATAAAATCACCAGTGCGCGCTTTAATAATAAGGCTTACGTAACGGCTGAATTGACCAAATAAATAAGTGCACATGGTTACTGCAAAAAAAGCTGCCCGGCGGGCAGCTTTTTTCGTTTTACCACGGTTGTTCGGTAGGCATAATAAATAGCTCAGCCACGTCCACATGGTCCGGCGCCTGTAAGGCGTAGAGAATAGCGTCAGCGATATCGGCAGACTTCAGAAATGTCATCTGCTCTTTTAACTGCTCCATCCGGGCGCGGTAATTCTCGTCACTGATATGCTCAAATAACTCGCTTTCAACCGCGCCAGGCTGTAGCGAGGTAACACGGATATTGAATTCAGGCGATATCTCCATGCGCAAAATATCGCTGAAGGCCGCTACCGCGTGTTTGGTCGCACAGTAGACACCCAGTCCCGGAAAAGTTTTACGCCCGGCGATCGAGGAGGTATTGATAATATGTCCTGATTTCTGGGCCTGCATAACAGGGAGTACCGCTGCGACGGTATTAAACAGGCCCTTAATGTTGACGCCTACCATACGATGCCATTCTTCAAGTTTAAGGCTGGCGATGTCCGAAATGGGCATCAGCCCGGCATTGTTAAAGGCGATATCAATGCGGCCATAGGTTTTGTGCAACGTCGCCACGCCTGCAGATACGGAGGCCTGGTTTGTCACATCCATTTCCAGCGCGATGGCTTTACCGCCAGCGGCCTCAATTTCGCTGACCAGAGCCTGCAGGCGATCCAGGCGGCGCGCGGCGAGGCCAACTTTAACGCCATGTGCGGCTAATTTTTTGGCGGTAGCAGCACCGATGCCGCTTGATGCCCCGGTCACGATGGCGGTTTTACCGTTGAGTTCCATAATTGATCCTCTTGTGAATGGATTTCAGCGCTTCAGAAAGAACCTCTGAAGTACGGAACAATCATGTCTCTTTCACCCGGTCTCTTCGCGCGGCGGATTGCTCAAACTGTCGTGATTTTGCTACGACGATAATCGCTACGATATTTTGAAGGCGATATGCCGGTTACCCGGCGAAATGCTGAGGCAAAATGGCTGGGGCTGTTGTAACCCACGGTCAGGGAGATACTGATAATGGAATCATCTGTTTCGGAAAGCAGGCGACGGGCCTCTTCCATCCGCAGCCGGATAAAATAGTGGGAAGGCGAAAGCCCGGTAGACTGCTTAAAGACGCGGCTGAAGTGGAATTCGCTCAGTCCGGTCAGACAGGCCAACCGCGCCAGGTCAAAGGGCTGAGCCAGATCGTCACGCATCGCCTTAAAGACCCGGTGTAATTTAAACGCCTGCAGGCCGCCGCGATGCCGCTTCGCATCGGTCCGGTAAGTACGTGCCAGATGGACCGCCAGCGCCTGGGCGATACCCTGAATAAACGGGCCGCTGGGCTGATTTTGCTGGTAAAGCTCCGCGCGTATATGTTCCAGCAAAGCGGACAGCGTTTCGTCCCGCTCTCCGGAGACTTCGCGCAATTCAACGCCCTGCATCATGGCTACGCCAATATAGACGTGCATTACGATGAACGGCGCGCCCGGCTCGGCTCGCCATCTCATTTCGGTGGGCGAATCTGCCGTAGTGAGAAAAAAATCCCCTGCGACAACGGGGTTTGCTATCCATCCTTCTCCCGGGGAGCGTTCTTCAACCAGGGCACAGCCTGAAAGTATCCACACAATGAAGGGCTCCGGCACGGCGGGAATAATAATCTTTTCCTGGACCTGGCGACGCGTCAGGATTTGGACAAATACATCCCGGGAGGAGAGCGCCCGGTGTTCCTTCTGCAACTCCCCGGGAATGTATTCTTCGAATGTCTCTGCGGAAGTACGCTGGGTCATGTTAATCGACTATGCCAGTTTTACCAGGTTCAGGGCTGGCAGAGGACCGCCAGGGAACTGTTGCAGATGACCACCCGTTTCAAGGCTGCCTAAATCTATAGTGGCGAAGCCCATTCGCGCGGCCAATGCTTCCACTTCGGATTTCGCCCCGGCATCGTCTCCAGAGATAAACACGACGCGGCGTCCGCCCGCCTGGGCCGGATCCTGCGCCAGCACGCTGGCCAGAAGCGTGTTGAAGGCTTTGACGACGCGGGCGCCGGGTGCCCACTGCGTCATCACCTGGCTGGAATTTTTTCCACCCAGTTCGGCCAGGGTAAAGCCGGGTAAAATCACCGGATTGGTGGCATCAATCAGGATACGTCCACTCCAGTTTAGACCGCTTAGCGCGGCTTCGGTGCTGCTCCAGTTGGTGCTTACAAAAACTATCCCGGCTTCAGCCGCTTGCTGCACGGTACCCGCGCGAGCCCTGTCGCCTAACGCGTTCACCACTTCCGCCAGGCTGTCGGGGCCACGGCTATTGCTCAGAATAACGTTCAGCCCGGCATTGACAAGCTGTCTGGCAAAAGCCTGCCCGATGGCGCCAGCGCCAATAATACCCACGGTTTCTGTTTTCATCGCTTGTTTCCTTAAATGTATGGTTGAGAAGCTGACCAAATAGTAATCATCGCCATTCCATCTGTGTAGCCTATATAATTAGATGGATCCCATCTAACGGAGCGATACATGCTTGACGGTATGTCTATTGATCAACTGCGTACGTTTATTGCCGCAGTTGATGAGGGCAGTTTCTCGGCCGCTGGGCGCAAATTACGGCGGGCGCAGTCGGTCGTCAGCGCGACGCTGGCGAACCTTGAGTCTCAGGTTGGCTTTCCGTTGTTTGAGCGAACGGGGCGCTATCCCAGACTGACGGAGGCGGGGCTTGCCCTGCTGGAGTCAGCGCGTATTGCAACGGCGGGAATGGACGCGTTCAAGGCTAAGGCACGCACCCTGGCTGAAGGGCTGGAGCCTGAACTTGTGGTATCCGTGGATGTGATGTTTCCTGTTGAAAAATTGACTGCCGCGGTGCAAGCCTTTCAGCAGGCCTTTCCTGCTACGCCCTTGCGTCTGTACGTGGAGGCGTTGGGTGGGGTACTTCAGCCTTTACTGGCCGGTAGCTGCCGGGTGGCGGTAATCGGCTCGCTACCCGATTTACCTGCGGGTTGTGCAGCTGAGTATCTTCTCAGCGTAGGCGCCGTAGCCGTGGTATCGCCAGATCATCCGCTGGCTAGAATAGCCAGCCCTCTCCTTCGTTCGGTTGTGCAGGAGCAGGTGCAACTGGTGTTGGCCGATCGTTCCACGCTCACTGCGGGGCGCAACTTCGGCGTTATGTCGGGCAAGACATGGCGTATAGGGGACATGGGAGCGAAGCATGCATTCTTACGCGCGGGGCTGGGTTGGGGCTATATGCCTTTGCCAATGGTTGAGGAAGATCTTGCCAGCGGTCGGCTGGTCGCTTTGAATTTACAGATGCAGCCTGACGTTGGCGCGGGATTTTCAATGTACGCCGTACATTTGAGGGAATACCCTCCAGGCCCGGCCGGACGCTGGTTTATCAATAAGCTCAAAGCGCAGGCAAATGAATAAGGTGAATTAGCGATCTGACAACCAGGCCGGCGATGGTCATAAAAAAACCAGACCCTGGTCTGGTTTTTATCGCTGGAACTAGGTGTACATCATTGGCCAGTCCGGTGGCGTATGGCTCATTGCCTCAACCATGATCGTTTTAACGTTATTCCAGACCGCGGCCATATCCAGCAGGGTGATGCCCAGCAGGCCGGTGGCAAACCAGCATGCCGCCGCCAGACCCAGACAGGTGCTGATCACCGCCAGTACTGCGTAATCCGACTTTTTAAACTGAACGTTCAGGGTGCTGGCCAGAAACATCAGCACCGCGCTCAACAATTCCCAGCGTGCAAAGACAACACCGGTGGTAATAGCTGCCATAAGACCGATCCTCAAAGATATCCGCCGCCGGGTATAGCGCGACGTTGCCCGGACGTGGCAAACTGGCTATCGGCAAGCTCAGACTGACAAAATGAAACGATGTTTTGCGTTACATCAGATGTGTGAACTATATCACATTTGTTCTTTTATTCGCCAGTGGGCAAATGCATGAAAATGGCCTTTTTTAACCCTTTATTTAATACGGTTATAGGGCCGCAGGAATATATCTTTAATCAGCTAATTGCTCGGGTTGCGGTAACTTTATCGATAATTCATTGAGATAAGAAAACGTGTACAGGTAACCTGTGGTTGTACAATATTTACAGCCTCAGGCCTATGGATTATGCTTCATCCGGTTACGTAATTAGCCCGTAATAAATAAATCAGGCTTTTACTGGTTATTATTTGCTGTACTTTTAATTTTACACACACATCTTTTTTCGACAGGATCAGACAGCCGTAATAATAGATGCTGGCTGCGTATCCTTTCACTCCTGATTTATTCGTTGCGACATTTTTTATCTCGTTAAATGAGCGACGAATAAAACGATGAAGCAAGCAAATCGAGAGAATATAAATGACAGTACGCGGGCTCTGCACGCATTAGCTAAATTAATGCCAAAATTATCGTCGCAGCAAACCTTAACGGATCTTCTGCAGACGATTAATCATACCTTTGGCGCCCAGACCAGCTGGGTAATGGTGGAGGACGATGCGGGTCAGCAGCAGGTGGTCAGCGTCGGTGAATTAACCTGCCATTCCTCAGAAATTAAAGCCTTTCTTTCCAGCACGTTATTGCAGCGTCACCACCGCGCATGGCGGGTCATCTGTTGGAAAGAGAAGACCGGTACGCTTTTATTTCCTGCCATGCATCCGGGACACAGGCAACTACAGTGTGGCGTGCTGTATAAATTGTCGCTGCAACAGGATCGCTGCAACGGCTACTTCTTCCTCGGCTTTGCGCAACCGCAAAGCAGCATCACCGTGCTGAAACAGGTGGTGGTGATCCTGGTCGAAAAACTGAAGGACTATTTGACCGGCCTCGTTGCCCGTGAGCGCACGGCAAAAGAGATGCAGCGGGTGATCACCCAGTATAAAACCCTGTTTGAGCGGGCGCCGGTACTGATGAACTCCTTTGACCGCCATAGCCGCTGCGTATTGTGGAATGCCGAGTGCGAAAAGGTGTTTGGCTGGACGATGGTGGAGATCAACGCCCATGCCGATCCGCTGGCGCTCTTTTATCCAGACCCGGAGGAGCGCCGCCGGGTGCACGAGTCGGTGAATACCACCCCGCTGAACGATATGTACGAATGGCATCCGCTACGTCGGGACGGGGTTCAGCTGACGATCCTGTGGTCGAATATCTCTCTGCCGGACGGCTCAATCCTCAATATCGGGCTCGATATTACCGCGCGTAAAAAAGCGGAGCAGCAGCTGGAGATGAAGGCGACCACCGACGATCTGACACGCTGTCTGAATCGCTCTGCCATCCTGCAGCAGATTGGCGCTGCCCTGGAGGCCTGCCAGCGCGAAGAGGCGGATAGCCACTTCTCTGTCATGATGCTCGACCTGGATTTCTTTAAACAGATTAATGATAAGTGGGGGCATCTGGTGGGTGATGCTGCGCTGATGCATTTTTGCGACTGCCTGCGGAGGGTGATCCCCTCGGGGGCAGCGCTGGGCCGGGTAGGGGGAGAGGAGTTTTTACTGCTGCTGCCAAAGACCCGCAGTGACGCGGCGGTGCAGCTCTCCATGGTGCTCCGTCAGGCGCTCTCTCTCACGCCGCTCAAGGTCGGCAGCCGCACCTTAACACTCTCTTTCAGTGCGGGCGTGGTGGAGGTGAATGGAAAACCACGCGATACCTCATCACTACTCATTAGCGCAGATAAGGCACTTTACGATGCCAAGCGCGGCGGAAGAGGTAAAACAATCGTCGCGGTTGATTATTTATAAATCACTTCAATCATCCTGACGGGTTAAATAGCACAAAATTTCATGATGAAGTTGCGCTTTTTTCATTCTGTAGGTAGTTTGGCTTAATCGACGATTTTCTGTTGAGTTATCCGGGAGCCTGGCTTCCTGGATCGGTAATTATTTAACTTAATAAACACGAAACGAATACTTTCAGTTTGGCTTACGGACAAATATTATCGGCATAACTCAATATTAGGTTATTGTCGTTAAAAGTCAGTTGCTAACTTCGCATGATTCATGCAACGTAATCACCTGTTTAGCAAAGCATCCGGCCTTCATGACTACAGGCACATAAAAAGCAGGGATAATAGGGCGGAAATGAATCGTAACGCACGGGACAAGGTGCTGAGGATAGTCGGGGTTATCATGGTAGTTTTGCTACCTGTGATGCTTGCGCTATGGTTTGCTCAGCAACGCGCGGTCAACGAAACAAGCAGTCAACTTCGCTCATTTGCCGCACTCGCTTTAGACAAAACCGAACTGGTTATTCAGCAGGTTGAGCTGGCACGTCAGGCGGCTGAAAAATACTCGGGTAATATTTGTACACCGGAACACCGACAATATATGTTAAATATTGTCCGGGGCCGACTCTACATTGCCGACCTGCTGTACGCCGAAGGTAAAGAGTTTCTCTGCTCAACAACCAGCACGCCTGAAAACCCCTATTTAATTTCTGCTGCCAATTACCAACGCGCGCCTGACGTCTCTATCTATTATTACCGCGATACGCCATTTTATGCGGGATATAAAATGACCTATATGCAGGTCGGTAATTATGTGGTGGTGGTTAATCCTCTGACCTATAGTGAAGTCATGTCATCCGACCGCTCCCTGGCGTGGGGGGTATTTGATACGGTGAACAACGACTTTTTCTCCATTAGCGAACAGGCAAAAGAAAATGCCTTAAAAAAGCTGATTGGCGATAACGAAGCTATATTCCAGAAAGAAGGTCGTTTTTACACTATTGTTCGCTCCGAGAAACGCCCGATTGCCGCGATTGTTTCGACCACTAATCAGCGTTTCTATGAAGTTCTCTATTATCAGGCAACGTTAACCCTGCCGCTGGGCATGATCAGCAGTATTATCATTTTACTGATGTGGTCGCGGACGCGACGCGAATTTAATTCACCAGGCCGCTTATTGCACCGGGCATTAAATAAAAGACAACTATGCCTGCATTACCAGCCGATTATCGACATAAAAACAAATGCGTGTGTCGGCGCAGAAGCGCTGTTGCGTTGGCCTGGTTTTAACGGTCCGGTAATGAGCCCGGTAGAGTTTATCCCGCTGGCAGAAAAAGAGGGGATGAGCGAACGCATCACCGATTATGTGGTAGAAGAAGTCTTCAGCGATCTGGGCCATTTCCTGGCCTGTAACCCGCATCTCTATATCTCCATTAACCTCTCGGCAACGGACTTCCACTCTTCACGCCTGATTGCGATGATCACCGATAAAGCCCGGCACTATAATGTGCGGGCCCAGCAGATCAAAATTGAAGTGACGGAGCGCGGTTTCATTGATGTTCCCAGGACCACGCCGGTGATCCAGGCATTCCGCCAGGCGGGATATGAAGTGGCGATTGACGATTTTGGTACCGGCTATTCCAACCTGCACAACCTCTACTCGCTGAACGTGGATATCCTGAAAATCGACAAGACCTTCATCGATACGTTGACCACCAACAGCACCAGCCATCTTATCGTCGAGCACATTATCGAAATGGCCCAAAGCCTGCGCCTGAAAACCATTGCGGAAGGGGTAGAAACCGTGGAGCAGGTGATGTGGTTGAACAAGCGCGGCGTTCAGTATTGCCAGGGCTGGCACTTTGCCAAGGCGATGTCACCGCAGGATTTCATGACCTGGCAACATCAGCCCGTCGCGGCAGCCCTTGCTCATAGCCACTAGTTAAGCTGATGGCGATAGTCGCTGGGGGTGCGATCAAATTCGCGGCGGAAGACGCGGGAGAACGTCTGCTGGGAGACATATCCCAGATCCATGGCGATATCAAAAATGGGCCGCTGGGTGGTGCGTAACGCCTGGGCAGCCAGCAATAATCTGCGTTGACGAATGTATTCGCCCAGCGTCTGGTGCGTGACGGCGCGGAACATTCTCTGTAAGTACCACTTCGAGTAACCCGACTTCTTCGCCACCACATCAATACTCAAAGGTTGATCGATATGGTCATCCATCCATTCAATAAGTGTCTGAATAATTTGTTGATGTGACATAGAGCAGCCTCTCTCTGGATACACCTGTATCGGTTGATTCGTCGTTTTGTCTGCGGGCGAGTATAATTCCTCAAGTTAACTTGAGGTAAAGAGGTTTTATGGAAAAGAAATTACCGCGGATTAAACCGCTGCTGTCGCCGGGCGAGGTGGCAAGGCGTAGCGGTGTGGCGGTCTCTGCGCTGCACTTCTATGAAAGCAAAGGGTTAATTAAAAGCATCCGCAACGCCGGCAACCAGCGCCGCTATACCCGTGACGTGCTGCGCTATGTGGCGATCATTAAGATTGCCCAGCGTATTGGCATCCCGCTGGCCACCATTGGCGAGGCGTTTGGCATCCTGCCGGAAGGGCATACCCTGAGCGCAAAGGAGTGGAAGGCCCTCTCTTCCCAGTGGCGCGATGAGCTGGACCGGCGCATTCACACTCTGGTGGCGCTGCGCGATGAGCTGGATGGATGTATTGGTTGCGGATGCCTGTCGCGCAGCGACTGCCCGCTGCGTAACCCTGGCGATAAGCTGGGCGAACAGGGTACCGGCGCGCGGCTGCTGGAAGAGGATTAGCCGGACATATAAAAAACTAAAGCGCCACAACAGGGCGCTTTAGTTATTCCCGGTCTTTGTCTTTCTCTCTATCCCGCTGGTTCACAGGAGGGTTTCCCCCGACATCAACACCCCTCAGTCGAGCATCTGGTGGAGGTTCCGGCTTGTGCTGACACTTTAAGTCTAGGCCGCAGCCTTAGCTTTGCCAGCCTCATCGCGCAAAAACTCGGCAAAATTTTTTCGCCAGGTTGTGCAATTTTCTATAGTTAGTGGATACGCCTGACTGGAGATAACAATGATAACGGTCCACCACCTCAATCAGTCCCGATCGCAGCGCGTGCTCTGGGCGCTGGAAGAGCTCTCTCTGCCTTACCAGATCGTTCGTTATCAGCGGGATAAGACCATGATGGCCCCCGCCACGCTGCGTAAAATCCACCCGCTGGGAAAATCCCCGGTGCTGGAGGATAACGGCCTGATCCTGGCGGAATCGGGCGCTATCCTCGAATATTTGCAGGAAACTTACGATCCCGGGGGGCAGATGAAGCCGCAGGAGCGTGAGCTAAAACTGCAATACCGTTTCTGGCTCCATTACGCAGAAGGCTCGTTAATGCCGCTGCTGCTGATGAAGCTGGTCTTCGCCAGCCTCGGTAAACCGCCCGTCCCGTTTGGCCTGCGAACGCTCGGCAAGGTGCTGGGGCAGGGGGTAGAGAAGGCTTATCTTAACCGCCAGCTGGAAACGCATGCCCGCTTTCTGGAGTCCTCGCTGGAGAAGCATCGCTGGTTCGCCGGGGATCATCTCAGCATGGCGGACGTGCAGATGAGCTTTCCGGTCTTCGCCCTGCTGGAACGCGGCGGCATAGATAATCTTCCCCGCCTGCAAAACTGGAAGAAAAATGTCGAAATGCGTCCGGCCTGGCAGCGGGCGATCCAGCAGGGCGGGCCGTTCGAGATCCCCGGCGGGTCCTGAAATTGTTATCAAATTGCCATTCACGATAACGTTTGCGCATACTCTGTTCACTTCTTCACCGCCTCGCACGCATTTTAGCGAAAAACGTCAAAGTTAAGTTGAAAATGCCCGCATTGAGGACGGATAATCGTTTGCCTTCATTTCGACACCCGTTTTGTCAGCGCAAAGCTAAACGTTTGCTTTTTTATGACTCCCCTTTTTGTCATAAACGCAGCACAAGGATATGACGTTTAGCGGGTCGTGGAGTGTCCGTCACGCTGACAGACGACAATTATAATTTTCAGGGGATGTTTTCTATGTCTACGCCATCTGCGCGTACCGGCGGTTCACTCGACGCCTTTTTTAAAATTTCTGCCCGCGGCAGCACCGCGCGTCAGGAGATCGTTGCCGGTCTGACGACGTTCCTGGCGATGGTCTACTCGGTGATCGTGGTGCCGGGCATGCTGGGTAAAGCTGGTTTCCCACCGGCGGCGGTCTTTGTCGCCACCTGTCTGGTTGCCGGTGTCGGCTCCATCGTGATGGGCCTGTGGGCTAACCTGCCGCTGGCGATCGGCTGTGCCATCTCGCTGACCGCTTTTACCGCGTTCAGCCTGGTGCTGGGTCAGCAGATCAGCGTGCCGGTTGCGCTGGGCGCCGTGTTCCTGATGGGTGTGCTGTTTACCATTATCTCTGCCACCGGTATCCGTAGCTGGATCCTGCGCAACCTGCCGCAGGGCATCGCCCACGGGACGGGGATTGGTATCGGTCTGTTCCTGCTGCTGATTGCCGCCAACGGCGTGGGTCTGGTTATCAAAAACCCGCTGGACGGTCTGCCGGTTGCGCTGGGTAATTTCGCCAGCTTCCCGGTGATCATGTCGCTGATTGGCCTGGCGGTGATCATTGGTCTGGAAAAACTGAAAGTGCCGGGCGGCATCCTGCTGACCATCATCGGCGTCTCCATTGTCGGCCTGATTTTCGATCCTGCCGTACACTTCTCCGGCGTATTCGCCATGCCATCCCTGAGTGACGAAAACGGCAACTCGTTGATTGGCAGCCTGGATATCGTAGGGGCGCTCAACCCGGTCGTGCTGCCAAGCGTGCTGGCGCTGGTGATGACCGCGGTCTTCGATGCCACCGGTACCATCCGCGCGGTAGCCGGTCAGGCTAACCTGCTGGATAAAGATGGCCAGATTATCGACGGCGGCAAAGCGCTGACCACCGACTCCCTGAGCAGCGTCTTCTCGGGTCTGGTCGGGGCGGCACCTGCTGCGGTGTATATCGAATCGGCGGCGGGTACGGCGGCAGGCGGTAAAACCGGTCTGACGGCGATTACCATCGGCGTGCTGTTCCTGCTGATCCTGTTCCTCGCGCCGCTCTCGTATCTGGTGCCGGCTTACGCCACCGCCCCTGCGCTGATGTATGTGGGTCTGCTGATGCTGAGCAACGTGGCGAAGATTGATTTTGCCGATTTCGTCGACGCAATGTCCGGCCTTATCACCGCGGTATTTATCGTGCTGACCTGTAACATTGTTACCGGCATCATGATTGGTTTTGCCTCGCTGGTGATTGGCCGTATCGTCTCAGGCGAATGGCGTAAACTGAACATCGGTACGGTGGTGATTGCCGTCGCGCTGGTGGTCTTCTACGCGGGCGGCTGGGCTATCTAAGCCATATGCGGCGTAAAAAGACGGGTGGCTCAGGCCGCCCGTCTTTATTTTCAGGACACATCTCGTTGTCTTATGCGTTACTCTGGGAAAGGTACATTAAGGCACGATGCCAGTGGCCTAAACGAACAGAATTATCGCAAACAGGGAACGCATGGAAATTTTCTTCACAATACTCATCATGACCCTTGTGGTCTCACTTTCCGGGGTAGTTACCCGCGTACTGCCCTTTCAGCTACCGCTGCCGCTCATGCAGATTGCCATCGGTGCTCTGCTGGCCTGGCCGACGTTCGGATTGCATGTCGAGTTTGATCCGGAACTGTTTCTGGTGCTGTTTATTCCTCCTTTGCTTTTTGCCGACGGCTGGAAAACGCCCACGCGCGAGTTTCTTGAGCACGGGCGCGAGATCCTGGGTCTGGCGCTGGCGCTGGTGGTGGTCACCGTGGTGGGGATTGGCTTTCTCATCTACTGGGTGGTGCCGGGGATCCCGCTGATACCAGCCTTTGCACTGGCGGCGGTGCTGTCGCCAACGGATGCCGTGGCGCTCTCCGGCATCGTCGGTGAAGGGCGCATGCCGAAAAAAATCATGGGCATCCTGCAGGGTGAGGCGCTAATGAACGACGCCTCCGGCCTGGTGGCCCTGAAGTTTGCCGTTGCCGTGGCGATGGGTACCATGATTTTTACCGTCGGCGGCGCCACCGTAGAGTTCTTGAAAGTGGCGATTGGCGGTATCCTCGCCGGGTTTGTGGTGAGCTGGCTGTATGGCCGTTCGCTGCGCTTCCTCAGCCGCTGGGGCGGTGATGAACCCGCCACGCAGATCGTACTGCTGTTCCTGCTGCCATTCGCCTCTTATCTGATTGCCGAGCACATTGGCGTGTCGGGCATTCTGGCGGCGGTGGCCGCGGGGATGACCATCACCCGTTCCGGCGTGATGCGTACCGCGCCGCTGGCGATGCGCCTGCGTGCCAACAGCACCTGGTCGATGCTGGAGTTTGTCTTTAACGGCATGGTCTTCCTGCTGTTGGGCCTGCAGCTGCCGGGCATTCTTGAGTCTTCGCTGGTGGCGGCAGAGGCCGACCCGAACGTCGACACCTGGATGCTCTTTACCGATATCGTGCTGATTTATGCCGCGCTGATGCTGGTGCGTTTCGGCTGGCTGTGGACGATGAAAAAATTCAGCGTCCGCTTCCTGAAAAATAAACCGATGGAGTTTGGCTCCTGGACGACCCGTGAACTGCTGATTTCCACCTTTGCGGGCGTGCGCGGGGCGATCACCCTGGCCGGTGTGCTCTCCATTCCGCTGCTGTTGCCGACCGGCGATGTCTTCCCGGCCCGCTACGAGCTGGTGTTCCTGGCCGCCGGGGTGATCTTGTTCTCGCTGTTTGTCGGCGTGGTGATGCTGCCCATCCTGCTGCAACACATGGAGGTGGGCGATCACGTCCAGCAGCATAAAGAGGCGCGTATCGCCCGGGCGGCCACCGCGGAAGTGGCGATTGTCACCATCCAGAAGATGGAAGAGCGCCTGGCGGCCGATACCGAAGAGAACCTCGATACCCAGCTGCTGAAAGAGGTGAGCTCGCGGGTCATTGGTAACCTGCGCCGCCGCGCGGATGGCCGAAATGACGTAGAGAGCTCGCTGCAGGAAGAGAACCTGGAGCGTCGCTTCCGCCTGGCCGCGCTGCGCGCCGAACGTGCGGAGCTGTATCATCTGCGCGCCACCCGGGAGATCAGCAACGAGACGCTGCAAAAACTGCTGCACGATCTCGATCTGATGGAAGCGCTGTTGGTTGAGAAGCCGTAGTGGTTGATTGCCCGGTGGCGCTGCGCTTACCGGGCCTGGTAAACCGTAGGCCGGGTAAGGCGACGCCGCCACCCGGCGCTATTCTCCCACCCAAAACCCTTCACAACATTTCAACCACGCCTGAGCGCTGTGCGACAGATAGACCCCTTCCCGCCAGATCATCCCCAGCTGCCAGTGCAGATCGCTCTGGAGCGGGATCCAGCGCAGGGTCTTTTTATCCAGCCGTTCGCAGATGGGCTGCGGCAGGATGGCAATTCCCACCCCCGCCTGCACCATGGCGGCCAGAAAGTCCCACTGCCCGCTGCGCACCGCGATACGCGGCTTAACGCCGTGCTGGTTGAACAGCTGCATCAGCTGGCGGCTGAGGGCAAAATCTTCGTTGTAGATCAGCAGCGGATGCTCGGCGAGGAGTTCAGGGTTGATGGCGTCGAGCGACAGCCAGCTGCCGGAGCGCGGCACCAGCACACAGAGCGGATGGCTGAACAGCGGCAGCGCCGTCAGACCGCTATCCTCTTCCACCGGCAGGGCGGTCATGGCCAGATCCAGCTCGCCGTTGATCACCGCCTGCTGGACGGTTAAGCCGCCAAATTCAGAAATTTTTAGCTCCACGCCGGGATAACGCTGGCGAAACAGGCCGATGGGTCCCGCCATCATCATTCCCACCATTGGCGGGATGCCGAGGCGCAGTATGCCCTTGTTCAGGTGGTTGATGTCGCCAAGCTCGGCCTCCAGCTGGCGAAACTCCGCCAGGATCGCCAGCCCGCGCTCAAACACCACGCGGCCTGTGTCGGTCAGCAGCAGCTTGCGCCCGTCGCGGATCAGTAGGGTACAGTTGAGTTCATCTTCGAGGTTTTTCAGCATTTTGCTGATGGTGGGCTGGGTAACAAAGAGCTTCTCCGCGGCGCGGGTAAAACTCTGCTGGCGGACCACTTCGACAAAGTAACGCAGCGTGCGTATGTCCATGACTATTCCTCGAAACTATACCTTTGATGATTTTAATTCATTTCAGTCAATTACGGGCGCTGACTATACTGGCGCTCCGTCTCATTTTGAGGAAATCCCCCATGACCGTGGCGTTAGGTCGCGTTACGCCTGCCGTCGTGCAACGACTCCAGGTACCGGTTCAGGTCCTGCTCTATGCCGCTATTTTTGTCTTCGCTGAATACCTTGTTCGCTGGCTCCATCTGCCGCTGCCGGCCAATCTGGTCGGCATGGTGCTGATGTTCAGCCTGATCCTCTGTCGCGTTATTCCTCTCAGCTGGGTGCGGGCGGGGTCGCGCTGGCTGCTGGCGGAGATGCTGCTCTTTTTCGTTCCGGCAGTGGTGGCGGTGGTCAATTACGTCCAACTGCTGATGGTGGACGGCTGGCGTATCTTTGCGGTGATCGCCCTGAGCACCCTGATGGTGCTGGGCGCGACCGCGTGGGTGGTGGATAAAGTCTACCGCTTTGAAATCAGCAGGCAGAAACATGACTAACTTTCAGGTCAGCGTCCTCTGCCTGGTGGTGACGCTGATTATCTATTTTGCCAACAAGCGCCTCTACCGCCGCTTTCGTAAACTGCCCCTGATGCCGCTGGTTTTCACCCCGATCCTGCTGGTGATGATGCTGGTGTGGGGGCATATCTCGTGGCAGAACTATATTGGCGAAGCGCACTGGCTGCTGTGGCTGCTGGGTCCGGCGACCATCGCCTTTGCGGTGCCGGTCTACGACAACCTCGCGGTGATAAAACGCCACTGGATGTCGCTCTCCGCCGGGGTGATCACCGCCACGGTGGTGGCCGTCACCAGCTCGGTCTGGCTGGCGCGGTTGTTTACCCTGTCGGACGAGATCCAGCGCAGCCTGGCGGTACGCTCCGTCACCACGCCCTTTGCCCTGGCGGCGGCAAAACCGCTCGGCGGACAGCCGGATCTGGTGGCGCTGTTCGTGGTGGTCACCGGGGTGTTTGGTATGGCGGTAGGGGACATGCTTTTTCTGCGCCTCTCCATTCGCGAAGGGATGGCGAAAGGGGCCGGGTTTGGCGCGGCCTCCCACGGGGCGGGCACCGCGCGCTCCTACGAGCTGGGCCAGCAGGAGGGCGTGGTGGCAAGCCTGGTGATGATGCTCTCCGGCGTGTTGATGGTGCTGGTGGCCCCGCTGGTGGGCTGGCTGATGTTCTGAGCCGTTTTCTGCCGGGTGGCGCTGCGCTTACCCGGCCTACAAAGACCGTAGGCCCGTGCAAGCGCAGCGCCGCCGGGCAATACTCTAACGGTTAAGTCTGCGCACAATCCGCTCCACCTTCTGGCGGAAATCCGCCGCGACCTGAGCGGGTGCCTGGCCCTGCTCCAGTTTTTCCCGCGCCGAGGTGAACTGGTCGATCACCTGTAAATCCTCGATATAGGGCGTGGCGACGACCGTGGTATGCAGCGATTGCGCCTGGCGTAGCCCGGCAATCACCGGATCCTGCGGGTCAATCACCCCTTTCTCCGTCAGCTGCGCCTCCGCCGCCTTGTTGAGCGGAATGCCGCGCTCCAGCCCAAGGGCCTCCACCGACTGCGGATCGTTAAGCAGGTAATTCACCAGGATTGCCGCCTCTTTCGGATGTTTAGTGGATTTTGCCACCGACAGCATCTGTGCCGTTTTGAAGTAGACCCCGGACTCCTCTGTGCCGGGCTGCATCACGTAATCGCCCAGCACCAGTTTCGCCGGTGGCGTCATGTTGTTGGCAAACATGCGAATGGTGATGTTCCAGGTGAAGAGCCCGCCCCACTCACCGTTAATCCACGGCTTCATCTCATAGAGGTTGCCCTTGCCGTAGGAAGAGAGGGTTTTGGGCGACGGCAGAACGTGGTCCTCGCTCAGACGTTTCACAAAATCGAAGGCCTCGACCCACTGCGCGTCGTTCCAGGCGAAGGTGCCATCACTGTTGAACATCGACTTCTGGTGGGTCTGCATCATGTACGCATTGAGCAGCAAAATGACATCCTGATCGACCATGGCGTAGGGGTAGTAGTTGTTGCCCAGCGTTTGCTGGAACGCTTTCCCGGCGGCAAAAAAGTCGTCCCAGGTTTTCGGATACGCCAGCCCGGCTTTCTGCCAGGTGACGTCGTTGTAGTAAAAGACCGGGGCGTTGACCGAAATCGGCAGGCCATTGAGCTTGCCTTTCACCGTGGTCGATTGCAGATCCTGCGCCTGGTACTGGCTTAAATCGAGCTCCGCTTTCAGCTTATTCAGGTCGTAATACCCTTCACCATTTTTGGAAAAGAGGATCAGCCAGGGCCAGTTGGTCTGCATTACGTCCGGCTCGGTGCCGCTCGCCATCTGGGTGGTCAGGCGCGAAAGATGCCCGTCCCAGCCGGTATATTCGGGCTTCACCTTAATCTCCGGATGCGCTTTTTCGAAGGCTTCCAGCGCTTTCAGTGTCGCCTGGTGGCGGCTGTTGCCACCCCACCACGACATGCGTAGTTCAACGGGCGATTGTGCCCAGACAGAGGTACAGGAAAATAACAGCGATGCGATAACACCTGAAACGAGTTTTTTCATTATTGTCTCCGGAACAGAGGCATAAATATTGTTATTAAACAGGTGAGTAACTGCACAATACTACCGGCGGTTCCGGCGCGGCAGCGGGCCGCGCCGGCGTGAGACGCTTAGCGTTTCGTCAGACGGGATACCAGCTCAAACTCCTTAAAGTTGACCGGACGCTGCTGCTGCATGGAGATATTGCCCGCAATGCCGGTGAGGATAGACATGGCCCCGGCACGGTGGTCGGCTGCGCGCTGCAGCGGATCGTGGCGTGGCGCGCCGAACAGGTCGGCCAGCATCGCGTTGTCGCCGCCGCCGTGCCCCCCTTCACCGAGGCTGAATTCCGCTTTCCAGGGTTCGGCAAACATCGGGAAGACGGTGAGGTCGCACTGCTCCAGGCTGCCCTCATTTTCCCGCTCTCCCCCGGCATTGACGTACGACTTCTCGACGATCTTCATCTCCAGACGCCCTTCGGTGCCGTTAAAGACCACGTTCAGCCCTTCCCACGGCAGGTAGGCATTGAGGGAGTAGGTGAGCTGAACCTGGTTCTGGTATTTCACCAGCACCGACATCGTATCTTCGATGGTGATCCCGTCGCTGAAGACGCTCTGGTCGCGGAAGTAGCGATCTTCGTGTTCGGCGTCCAGATAGAGCGCCTTAAGTTGCGCATTCTCTTCCATATGCAGCGCAAACGGGTCGTCTTTCGCGTCGGCAAAGCCGTGGGCGCGCGGGTAGAACCGGGTCACGCCGCGTTTCTCCGCATTCTCCCTGCCGTAGAACTGCAGGCTGCCTTCGGCGTAAACCCGTTCCGGGTAGCTGCCCAGCCAGAAATTCATCAGATCGAAGTGGTGGGTGGATTTATGCACCAGCAGGCCGCCGCTATTGCGCTTTTCCCGATGCCAGCGGCGGAAGTAGTCCGCGCCGTGTTCGGTGTTAAGCAGCCACTCGAAATGGACCGAGGTGACCTTGCCGATCGTCCCCTGCATCAGCAGTTCGCGCACTTTACTGTGGTGCGGCGCGTAGCGGTAGTTGAAGGCCACGCGCACGCTGCGGCCCGTCTCTTCAATGGCATCGAGTATGCGCAGGGCGCGCTGTTCGTCGATGGTCATCGGCTTTTCGGTGATCACATCGCAGCCGGCGTGCAGGGCGCGAACGATGTAGTCGTCATGGGTGCGGTCCATGGTGGTGACAATGACGACATCGGGCTGCGTCTCGCGGATCATCTCTTCAAACTGCGCCGCCTGCCAGGTGGAAACCGGATCCGCCCCTTCGTTTTTTAATAACTGATTGGCGTACTGCATACGCGTCTTGTTAGTATCACAGAACGCGACCAGTCTGGCATTTTCCCGCCAGGCGCCACCGATGGCGGAAATATATAAACCCGCGCGACCGCCGGTCCCGACCAGAGCATATTTTTTCATGGCATCCTCGATTAAATAACAGAATTAATATCAGCAGGTGACGCAATGAAACGTATTCCCCATCAACTGATGGAGCTGAACAGCACGTTTATCTGGCACTGGCCCTGGTTTATTCAGGGGGTGAAAAGCGCGAAACAGCACGGTTTCACTGGCATCATCCTGCACCAACAGGAACTGCTTTCAATACTTGCGACGCCCTCGCCGTTAAGCCAGAAACTCAACGTCGAGAACCTTATTCATCAGCAAAATTACGCCCTGCACTATTTAAAACGCGTCGACCGTTACCTGGCGGAAAATAATTTATCGTTCTGGCTTCAGGGTGAGGCCGCGCCCAATGACGACATTATTAAGCGTAAATTTCCGGAACTGACGTTCGACGAAAAGCACGCGCCCGATTTCTGGCACCCTTTTTATGCCGCGATACTGCATCCGCTTTTACAGGCGCTGCCCCATCTCGGCGGGCTTATTCTCAGCCTGACGACGCCAGACTTTCAGACCAGCCGCTGGCAGCAAAGCCTGCATGATGTCTGGAGCCTGCTGCGCGCCCAGGGAAAAAAGCTCATCCTGCGCGACTTCATTGACAACAGCTGGCCGCGACAGCAGCTCTCCGGCATTCTGGCGACGCTCCCGGACGACGTGCGCGCCTCGGTAAAAGCCACCGAGCTGGATTACCACCCCGGTTTTGCCAACCATCCCAACATCGCCACCCTGCCGGGGCATAAAAAGTGGATCGAGTACGATCTCTTCGGTATCGGCTACGGCTGGAGCGCACTGCCGTGCTATCTGGCCGATGAGATTGGTGGCCGCTTAAGCTGGGCGCTCAGCGCCACAGAAAACGAAATCGAAGCGATTACCTCCCGCGTGAGCTGGCAGTGGTTGCCCGACAGCCGGGTGATGGACTCCGTCAACGCCATCAACCTGTTTGGCCTCTCTGCCGCCAACCATGCCGCCGATGCCGCGCTGCCCGCTACCTTCGAGCGCTGGGCGGAACACCACCAGTTCGGCTTTCGCGCTTTGGCGGACAAACATCAGCTTTCGGCCATCCTCCACGCCAGCTACGACTGGCTGTGCAAAACGCCAAACTTCCTCGGACGGCGGTTGCACTACCAGAGCCAGATCCCGGAGAGCATTGCCCAGGCGCAGCAATTGCTCCATACGGACACCCGCAGCGCTAACTGGCTGCACGCCTGGCAGCCGCTGATGCCCGCCGACGATCCCGCCCTTGGCAAAGAGCAGCGTGAGCGGGTAGCGCTGGAAAAAGAGGCCGCCTGCTTCCTGGCGTCACGTACGCTGCACAACCTGCGTGAGCTGATGCCACGTATGACCTGCCCGGACGACACCCTGGCGATCCTGCTGGCCGCCTGGCGCAGCGCGGAGATTTACAGCCAGATGTTCTCTCACGTCGCCGCCGCCGTGACCGACGTCGTGTGGCTGGATCACTACGGTCCGCAAAGTCTGCCTGCCGACATCCTGAAGCAGCATCAGCAGCGGCTGCTGCACTTCAGCGACACCCTGGATCGCTGGCTGACAGATCCGCCCGCCAGCAGCCCGCTCTTCCTGCCGCTGTTGCTGAGCCCGGCGCGGCTGGAGCGCTTTGCCAGAAGCCTCGGCGAGTCGCTGTAACTAAAGAATAAAAACTGCGGTCGGGGTTGTCTGTATACAGCGGGTAGGGAAAGCGGGGGATCGGCGTGGAATCGGGAAAAGTGTGATGGACGTTGCGGATTGCAGATAAAGCCTGTGATCCGCATCGGCTTTTTCTGTTCTGGCGACGTGATAAACGTCACCAGAAGGGGAAAAAAATGTGTTCCCCGACCAGTGGCCGGGGAGGGGGTTTTAGTGCGCGCGGCCCTGTTCGACACCCAGGCCGGTTTGGGAGCGGATAAACTGGGCGCGGAACTTCTCGCGCTCCAGGTTGCCTTCCGGCGAGTTATCGGTTGCCGAGAAGACCCAGATGCCGATAAAGGCCACGGCGATGGAGAAGAGCGCCGGGTACTCATACGGGAAGATGGCGCTTTCGTGGCCGAGGATCTGCACCCAGATGGTCGGGCCGAGGATCATCAGGATCACCGCCGTCAGCAGGCCGAGCCAGCCGCCAATCATCGCTCCGCGGGTGGTCAGCTTCGACCAGTACATAGAGAGCAGAATGATCGGGAAGTTGCAGCTTGCCGCAATGGAGAAGACCAGCCCCACCATAAAGGCGATGTTCTGATTCTCAAACAGGATCCCCAACAGAATGGCGACGACCCCCAGGACCAGAACGGTGATTTTGGAGACCTTCAGTTCGTCGCGTTCAGAGGCGCCTTTACGCCAGACGTTGGCATAGAGGTCGTGGGAGACCGCAGAAGCACCCGCCAGGGTCAGGCCAGCCACCACCGCCAGAATCGTGGCGAAGGCCACGGCGGAGATAAAGCCGAGGAACAGGTTGCCGCCCACCGCGTCAGCCAGATGGACTGCCGCCATGTTGTTGCCGCCAATCAGCGCGCCCGCCGCATCCTTGAAGGCCGGGTTTGCACCCACCAGCATGATGGCGCCGAAGCCGATGATAAAGGTCAGGATGTAGAAGTAACCCATAAAGCCGGTGGCGTAGAAGACGCTTTTACGCGCTTCGCGCGCATCTGACACCGTGAAGAAACGCATCAGAATGTGCGGCAGGCCCGCGGTACCAAACATCAGGCCCAGCCCTAATGACAGCGCCGAGATCGGATCTTTCACCAGCCCGCCGGGGCTCATGATCGCTTCCCCTTTCGGGTGTACCGCCATCGCTTCGGTAAAGAGGTTATTAAAGCTGAAGCCGACATGCTTCATGACCATAAAGGCCATAAAGCTGGCGCCGAACAGCAGCAGTACCGCTTTGATGATCTGCACCCAGGTGGTGGCGAGCATGCCGCCAAACAGGACATACATCACCATCAGCACCCCCACCAGCACCACCGCGACATGGTAGTTCAGGCCGAACAGCAGCTGGATCAGCTTGCCGGCCCCCACCATCTGGGCAATCAGGTAGAGGGCTACTACCACCAGCGAGCCGCAGGCGGAAAGGGTACGAATCGGCCCCTGCTTCAGGCGATAGGAGGCCACGTCGGCAAAGGTATAACGCCCCAGGTTGCGCAGGCGTTCGGCGATCAGGAACAGGATGATCGGCCAGCCGACGAGGAAGCCCAGAGAGTAGATCAGCCCGTCGTAGCCGGAGGTATAGACCAGCGCAGAGATCCCCAGGAAAGAGGCCGCCGACATAAAGTCACCGGCGATGGCCAGCCCGTTCTGGAAACCGGTAATGTTGCCGCCCGCGGTGTAGTAATCGTTACGGGAACGCACGCGTTTCGACGCCCAGTAGGTGATGTACAGCGTCAGCACCACGAAGATCAGGAACATCACAATCGCCTGCCAGTTGGTCGGCTGGCGTTCAACCGCGCCGCCAATGGCATCGGCGGCATTTGCCGCGAGGGGGAGGGCGGCGGCAAGCGCCGTCAGGACTCTCTTCATGATGCTTTTACCTCGCGCAGTACCGCTTTGTTCAGACGGTCGAACTCACCGTTAGCGCGCCAGACGTAGACGCCGGTCAGCACAAACGAAACGACGATCACACCGATGCCGATAGGGATGCCGCGCGTGACGTTGGTGCCCGCATGCAGCGGCGTGCCCAGCCAGTGCGGCGCAAAAGCGATCAGCAGGATAAAGCCCACGTAGATGATCAGCATGATAATAGAGAGAATGAAGGCAAACCGTTGCCGTTTATCCACCAGCTCCCTGTAGTGCGCACTGTTCTCTATCTGCTGACAAATATTGTCATTCATCACAGAATCTCCAGAGGTATCCCCCTTCGGTTTTCACGCAGCCTGAGCAGTCACGTGCCTGCAACGCGAAATCCTATGGGGTGGTTTTTATATTCCCCTCTCCCTTGAAGGGAGAGGGCTAAGGTGAGGGTGTTACGATGGCATTGCGATGGCCTGCTTCTCTTCGAGCAGTTTGTCCACCACGCCAGGATCGGCGAGCGTAGAGGTGTCGCCTAAATTGCTGGTATCCCCCGCCGCAATCTTGCGCAGAATACGGCGCATGATTTTGCCGGAGCGGGTTTTCGGCAGCGAGTCGGTCCAGTGCAGCACGTCCGGGGTGGCAAGCGGGCCAATCTCTTTCCGCACCCAGTTACGCACTTCGGTATAGAGCTCGGGTGACGGCTCTTCGCCATGGTTTAAGGTGACGTAGGCATAGATCGCCTGGCCTTTGATGTTGTGTGGAATACCGACCACCGCCGCTTCGGCGATTTTCGGATGCGACACGAGGGCTGATTCGATCTCGGCGGTCCCCAGACGGTGGCCGGAGACGTTCAGCACGTCGTCCACGCGGCCGGTGATCCAGTAGTAGCCATCTTCATCACGACGCGCGCCGTCGCCGCTGAAGTACATATTTTTGAAGGTGGAGAAGTAGGTCTGCTCAAAGCGATCGTGATCGCCAAACAGGGTGCGCGCCTGACCCGGCCAGGAGTCGGTGATGACCAGGTTGCCTTCGGTGGCCCCTTCCAGCGGCGTGCCTTCGTTATCCACCAGCGCAGGCTGAACGCCAAAGAACGGACGGGTCGCGGAACCGGCTTTCAGCTGAGTGGCGCCCGGCAGCGGGGTGATCATGAACCCGCCGGTTTCGGTCTGCCACCAGGTATCGACCACCGGACATTTCTCGTTGCCGATCTTCTTCCAGTACCACTCCCAGGCTTCCGGGTTGATCGGCTCACCCACGGAACCGAGGATACGCAGGGAGGAGCGGTCGGTGCCTTCAATCGCCTTATCGCCTTCCGCCATCAGGGCGCGGATCGCGGTCGGGGCGGTGTAGAGAATATTGACCTGGTGTTTGTCCACCACCTGGCTCATGCGCGCCGGCGTCGGCCAGTTTGGCACCCCTTCAAACATCAGGGTGGTGGCGCCGCAGGCCAGCGGGCCGTACAGCAGGTAGCTGTGGCCGGTGACCCAGCCCACATCGGCGGTGCACCAGTAGATATCACCCTGATGATAATCAAAGACATACTTAAAGGTGGTGGCCGCATAGACCAGATAGCCGCCGGTGGTGTGCAGGACGCCCTTCGGCTTGCCGGTGGAGCCGGAGGTATAAAGGATAAACAGCGGATCTTCCGCATTCATCGCTTCCGGCTGGTGCTGGTCGCTGGCCTGTTCAATCAGGTCGCTCCACCAGAGGTCGCGCCCCTCATGCCATTCAATGGCGTTGCCGGTGCGCTTGAGCACAATCACACTGTTGACGCTGTTTACATTGGGGTTTTTCAGCGCGTCATCGACGTTCTTTTTCAGCGGAACGGCACGGCCAGCACGCACGCCTTCGTCGGCGGTGATCACCAGTTTGGAGCTGGAGTCGATAATGCGCCCGGCCACCGCTTCCGGCGAGAAGCCGCCAAAGATCACGGAGTGCACGGCGCCGATGCGGGCGCAGGCCAGCATCGCCACGGCCGCTTCCGGCACCATCGGCATATAGATGGCAACCACGTCGCCTTTCTTGATGCCCTGCGCCAGCAGCACGTTAGCAAAGCGGCAGACATCGCGGTGCAGTTCACGGTAGGTGATATTTTTGCTCTGGGTGGCGTCGTCGCCCTCCCAGATGATCGCCGTCTGGTCACCGCGCTCGGCGAGGTGGCGATCCAGACAGTTGGCGGCCAGGTTCAGCGTACCGTCTTCATACCATTTAATAGAGACGTTACCTGGGGCAAAAGAGGTGTTCTTGACCGTCTGATAGGGCGTGATCCAGTCAAGGATTTTACCCTGCTCGCCCCAGAAGGCGTCAGGGTTGGTGATGGAGTGTTGATACTTCTCCTGGTACTGCTCAGGGTTAATCAGGCAGCGGTCCGCAATATTTGCGGGAATGTCGTGTTTATGGACTTGGCTCATGGTTTTTGTTCTCCTTGTAGGATGTTAATAATATGTCGCAAAAACGTTAATTGTAGGGGCTTTGGCAGCTTTGTTTACTATTTGGGCGACAGATCACGCAAATGTTAAAGAGAACAAAAAACGCGCAAATGACACTTTGAAGGAAAATAATTGCTCTTGAAGATTATTTGCTTATATGGATAAAAAAGCGTTTTCATTACAAAAGGTTATTTATCATCACCAATATAAATTAGCGTAATGACCTTTTTTGTCAGTCAAATGCCTCGTTCTTAAAGGCTTGCGCAGCATGCCGTGCAAATGGTACTGATACCGCGCGTTAAAAAACCCCATAAATGAACGCAACACAATTCATACCCTTTCAGTATGTGTCGTCCCCTTCGTTTTACGAGTACGAACACTTCGTTGAGGAAGTCTCTTGTTATGAAAAATTTGAAAGTCAGCCTGGCCTGGCAAATTTTGCTGGCCCTTGTGCTGGGTATCTTGCTGGGTAGTTATCTGCATTATCACAGTGACAGCCGCGAATGGCTGATCGCCAACTTACTGTCACCGGCCGGCGATATCTTTATTCATCTGATCAAGATGATTGTGGTGCCGATTGTCATCTCGACGCTGGTGGTGGGGATTGCCGGGGTGGGTGACGCGAAGCAACTGGGCCGCATCGGCGCGAAAACTATCCTTTATTTCGAAGTGATCACTACGGTGGCCATTGTTCTCGGCATCACGCTGGCGAATCTGTTCCAGCCGGGGGCGGGCATTGATATGTCGCAGCTGGCGACGGTGGATATTTCGAAATACCAGAGCACAACCGCTGATGTGCAGAGCCACTCTCATGGCCTGATGGGGACGATCCTGTCGCTGGTGCCGACCAATATCGTGGCGTCGATGGCGAAGGGCGAAATGCTGCCGATTATCTTCTTCTCGGTGCTGTTTGGTCTGGGGCTGGCGTCGCTGCCCTCCGCCCACCGCGAGCCGCTGGTGACCGTGTTCCGCTCCATCTCTGAAACCATGTTTAAAGTGACCCACATGGTGATGCGCTATGCGCCGGTAGGGGTGTTTGCGCTGATCTCGGTGACGGTGGCGAACTTCGGTTTTGCCTCCCTGTGGCCGCTGGCGAAGCTGGTGCTGCTGGTGCATTTCGCCATCATCTTCTTCGCGCTGGTGGTGCTGGGCTTAGTGGCGCGCATGTGCGGGCTGAGCATCTGGATCCTGATCCGCATCCTGAAGGACGAGCTGATTCTGGCGTACTCCACCGCCAGCTCTGAAAGCGTGCTGCCGCGCATCATCCAGAAGATGGAGGCTTACGGCGCGCCGGCGTCGATCACCAGCTTCGTGGTGCCGACCGGCTACTCCTTTAACCTTGATGGCTCCACGCTGTACCAGAGTATCGCCGCGATCTTTATTGCCCAGCTGTACGGCATTGACCTCTCCCTGTGGCAGGAGATCGTTCTGGTGCTGACGCTGATGGTGACCTCGAAAGGCATTGCCGGTGTGCCGGGCGTGTCGTTTGTGGTGCTGCTGGCGACCCTGGGCAGTGTGGGTATTCCGCTGGAAGGACTGGCGTTTATCGCCGGTGTTGACCGTATCCTCGACATGGCGCGTACCGCGCTGAACGTGGTGGGTAACGCGCTGGCGGTGCTGGTGATTGCCAAGTGGGAACATAAGTTCGACCGTAAAAAAGCGCTGGCCTATGAGCGCGAGGTGCTGGGGCGGTTTGATAAGACGGCTGACCAGTAAAGTGAAAAGCCGGGTGACGCTTCGCTTACCCGGCCTACATCACCGTAGGCCCGGCAAACATAGTGCCGCCGGGCATTTACTCCCCGCTTAACGCATCAAACTCCTCACATCCGGTATCAAACCCTTCGCTACAGCTCAGATTCAACCAGTAGAGCGCCTTCTGTTTATTGGGGGTGATAAATCCCTCCTCGCCCTGCTTAAAGATCTGGCCCGCCCAGTACTCCGCATAGCCTGTGCGTGACAGCGTGGAGCTTTGCTTAAACCACCGCGCGGCCTGCACATCATCCTGCGCCACTTCCACGCCGTTGGCGTAGATCAGCCCCAGCAACTGCTGGGCATCAACGGCGGCGTCATCCTCGGTATTCTCTGCGACTTTATGCAGTAAGCTCAGCGCCTGCGGATAGTCGGTTTGCCCGGCCCGGGTATTGACCAGCAAACGCGCCAGCATCACCGCGCCCGGCGTGCTGCCCGCTACCGTGGCCTGCTGCGCCAGCCCTTTGGCCTGAGCTAAATCGCCGTGCTTAAACTTGATTTGCGACAGCAGCGCCATGGCATCGATGTCGCCGTTTTTGGCCGCTTTTTCGGCCCAGGTTTCGGCCTGCTTATCATCACCCGAGCTGTAATATGTTTCGGCAAGGTAATACTGGGCCCGGCTGTCGCCCGCCTCAGCCTGCTTCAGGTACTGGCCGCCAATCTCCTCGGCGCTCGCCAGAGAAGTAAAAAGGATCAACAACAGATAAAGAGTTTCATGCGTTATTTTCGTAGGAGTAGATACCGGGCAGTATAAGCGCGTGATGTGAAGAAAAAAATGGGTGCATTAAGACCTCAACCTCCCACAAGCCGGGCGGGTCTCCCCGCCCGCTGAAGTTAGCCTGCTGCGCAGGCTAATTTAGCCGCCACTTCGTGTTGTTCACTCTTTATTGTGAGTTCGCATAACTTACCGCGATTAATAAAGGCGAATATCACGATAGTCAGACAAATAATAACTATTATGCCTGCGACATATTTTAATGGCGTCATGCCCTTTACTCCTTGCTAACAAAAGAAGAAGGGGCTATCCTCAACTTGTTGGGTAGTTGAGGGATAGCCCCGGTTAATGGAAACATTTCCGGGGTTTTTCACTTTCTGTCCCTCAATACGGCTTAAGACAGAAAGCCTTAAGCACCCGCCGATAATCTTATCCCTCTGAAGTAAAAAGAAAAGATGTAATTTTCTTTGTGCGAAATTACATTTCTCTGGAATACTGCTCGCAAAATAATATTCGGTTTTTAAATTTATATTTCATAAATAAAAGAGGGGTGAATAATTCATCCCTCTTTATTCGCTGTTCCGTTAATTACAGGTTATCCCATCGCGGTTTCCCGTAAACGCTTTTTCAACGCATTATATTCATCGATAACATAGCGCTCGGCGGCAGCCTGATCCGCTATCGGTTCGAGGCGCACGGCACAATATTTATATTCCGGCGTTTTGGTTATCGGGCTCAGGTTTTCCGTTACCAGCTCGTTGCAGGCACCAATCCACCACTGGTAGGTCATGTATACCGCACCTTTGTTTGGCCGATCGCTCACCTGGGCCCGGGTGATGACCCGGCCTTTACGTGAGGTGATCCACACCAGGGCGTCATCCTCAATGCCCAGCTGTTTGGCATCCCCGGTGTTGATTTGTACATAGCCGGGCTCATCCGCCAGCGCCGACAGCGCCGCACAGTTGCCGGTCATGGAGCGGCAGGAGTAGTGACCCACTTCGCGCACGGTGGAGAGCACCATCGGATACTCTGGCGACAGCGTATCCATCGGCGCCATCCAGTCGCAGGTGAAGAACTGCGCCAGCCCGTTCGGGGTATCGAATTTCTCGGCGAACAGGTACGAGGTGCCCCGATCTTCCGGCGACTCGTCCCGGCAGGGCCACTGGATATAGCCCAGCTCGCCCATCTTCTCGTAGGTTGCCCCCTTAAAGGCCGGGCAGAGCTGGCGCAGCTCGTCCCAGATTTGCTGGGTGTTGTCGTAGTGCATCGGATAACCCATCCGGGTGGCAATCTCGCTGATAATCTGCCAGTCGGTTTTCAGCTCCCACTTTGGCTCCACGGCTTTGAAGAAGCGCTGGAAGCCGCGATCGGCTGCGGTGTAGACCCCTTCATGCTCGCCCCAGGAGGTGGAGGGCAGGATCACGTCCGCCGCCGCCGCGGTTTTGGTCATAAAGATATCCTGGACAATCACCAGCTCCAGATCGTCAAAAGCTTTGCGCACCGCCGAGAGCTCAGCATCGGTTTGCAGCGGGTCTTCGCCCATGATGTACGCCGCCCGCATCTCGCCGTGGGCCGCGCGGTGCGGCAGCTCGCTGATACGGTAGCCGGGGTTCGCCGGCAGGCTCTCCACGCCCCAGGCTTTGGCAAATTTCTCGCGGTTTTCCGGAAACTTAACGTACTGGTAGCCCGGATAGGTATCCGGCAGTGCCCCCATGTCGCAGGCCCCCTGCACGTTATTCTGGCCACGCACCGGGTTGACCCCCGCATGGGCTTTGCCGAGATTGCCGGTCAGCATGGCAAGGCTGGTGAGCGCGCGCACGGTTTCCACCCCCTGCCAGAACTGGGTCACCCCCATGCCCCACAGCAGGGTAGCGGTGTTGGCCCTGGCATACAGACGTGCCGCCTGACGGATCTCTCCCGCACTTACGCCGGTAATGCTCTCCACCGACTCGGGCGTATAGCGTTCAACAATTTTACGATACTCATCAAAGCCCTCCGTGCGGCGGGCGACGAAGGCCCGATCGTAGAGCTGCTCGGCAATAATTACCTGTCCGATGGCGTTGAGCAGGGCGATGTTCGAGCCGTTTCGCAATGCGATATGCATATCGGCAATGCGGGCGGTTTCGATGCGCCGCGGATCGCAGACGATGATTTTTGCCCCGTTCTGTTTCGCGCGCAGAATATGGTTGGCGACAATCGGGTGCGAATCCGCCGGGTTATAGCCAAAAATAAAGACTAACGCAGTGTTATCAATCTCGTTGATGGCATTGCTCATGGCGCCATTGCCGACCGACTGGTGCAGACCTGCAACCGAGGGGCCGTGTCAGACGCGGGCGCAGCAGTCGACGTTATTGGTGCCGATAACGGCGCGCGCAAACTTCTGCATCAGATAGTTGGTTTCATTCCCGGTGCCGCGTGACGAGCCGGTGGTCTGGATCGCGTCCGGGCCGTGCTTTTCCTTGATGGCGGTGAGGCGACTGGCGACATAATCCAGCGCCTCTTCCCACGAAACGGGCGTCAGCTTGTCGCCGCGCGTTCTGCGGATCATCGGGCTTTTCAGCCGCGGGGTGAGGATTTGGGTATCGTTAATAAAATCCCAGCCGAAGTAGCCCTTCAGGCACAGCGTGCCCTGGTTGGTTTTGCCGTTGGCCGCCTCCGCCCGGACGATTGTGCCGTTATCGACCACCAGGTTGATCTTGCAACCTGATGCGCAATAGGGGCAAACCGTGATGACGTTTTTCATCGATCTCGCTCCAGTTTCATATGATGCTGATATGTCGGTTGAGTATGCCGCCTCTAAGCCGCATTCTTGTTGTGGTTTTCCCCTGACTTTACGGGTGAATCTTGGGCAATACCCTGACGAAAAACAGGCCTGCGGCAAAAATTGCGGCGGCGGAAGTGACGGGGGATGTGACGGCGGTTGAAGATTCGTGATGGAAAAGGCGTTTGGGCTGGAGCCTTGCACAGAATGGGCCAGACTGATCTTTATCTTCTCTATGGGGTCCCGTAATGAAACCAGCAATTCTGGTGGTCGATGACGACACCGCGGTCTGCGAACTGTTGCAGGACGTTCTCAACGAGCACGTCTTTACCGTCCATGTCTGCCACAACGGGCAGGATGCGCTGCGTCTGGCCAGCCAGATGCCGGATATTGCGCTGGTTTTGCTCGATATGATGCTGCCGGATATCAACGGCCTGCAGGTGTTACAGCAGCTGCAAAAACAGCGTCCTGAGCTGCCGGTCATTATGCTCACGGGTCTTGGCAGCGAGTCGGATGTGGTGGTGGGGCTGGAGATGGGGGCGGACGATTATATCGGCAAACCCTTTAACCCCCGGGTGGTGGTGGCGCGCGTTAAAGCTGTGCTCCGCCGCACTGGCGCGCTGGCGGCAGAGCCTGCGGCGGTCCCGCGGGCGGGCGGGATCGGCTTTAACGGCTGGACGCTGGATACCGCCCGCTGTGAGCTGATTGACGCCGCGCGCAACGTGGTCTCCCTGACCCAGGGCGAATACGGTCTGCTGCTGGCGCTTACCCAGAATGCCCGGCGGGTGTTGAGCCGGGAACAGCTGCTGGAGCTGACCCACAGCGAAAGCGCGGAGGTGTTTGACCGCACCATCGACGTGCTAATCATGCGCCTGCGACGGAAAATCGAAATCAATCCCCATCAGCCACTGCTGATTAAAACCATCCGCGGGCTGGGCTACGTCTTTGCCGCCGACGTGCAGCATGGCGACAGGGCGGCCTAGACCAGGGGGTTCTCCTCAATAAACAGCTGTAGCTCCTGCAACGTTTTTGCCCCGTCGATGGCGTTGGCGGCCAGCAGGCTGGCCCGGGCGCAGGCGTGCGCCATCTGAATACTCTCCGTCAGCGACAGCGATTCGTGGCAGCCATACAAAAATCCGGCGCAGAAGGCATCGCCAGCCCCGACGCTGCCGACAATCTCCTCCTGCGTAAGCCGCCACGAGGGGAGCCAGCTTCCCGCCTGGCCCGGCTCCTGACCCCACGCCCCCTCCGGGCAGTGGATCACTACCCGTGACGTCACCCCCGCCGCCAGCAGATCTGCCGCCGCCGCGGCAATATTAGCGATCACCGGCGCGTCCTGGTCATCGCGCATCGGCAGGCCGCTGAACTCGCCCGCCTCCAGCTCGTTGATCACCAGATAGTCGAGATGGCGCAGGGCAGGGAGCACCAGCGGCTGATAGCGCGGATCGCCCTTACGCGACACCAGATCGAGGGACGTTTTAAACCCCAGATCGCGCATCTGCGCCAGCAGCCGCGCGCTGCGGGTGCCATATTCTTCGTCCGGCATATCCAGGCTGTCGAGCAGCAGGAGGTAACCCAGATGGAAGATCTTCATGCTGTAATCGAGCCGGTCAAAGGCGGGCAGATCCAGCAGGCGGTTCGCCCCCGGTGAGTGGAAAAAGGTCCGCTGGCCGCTGGGGTCGGTCATTACCTGCGACATGGAGGTGGGGGCAAAGGTGGTGCGCTGTACCCGCTGGCGGTTGACGTGATACTGGTCGAGCATGGCGAGAATGTAATCCCCGTCGTTATCCTCCCCTACCAGCCCGACCGCCTGTAGCGGGATCCCGGTATGCATTTTTGCCACGGTTAACAGCACGTTGAGCGGTGCGCCGCCGGTGGCGCGCTCGCTATGGGTGATCTCCGCCAGCCAGCCGCGCTCCGGCCACTGCACAATCTGGTGGACATGGTCCACCAGCATATTACCCGCCGCGATAATGCCCCGGCGTTCCATTATGCTTGCCCCGCGCTGCCGAAGATGCGCATCTGCGCGGCGACGGTGTCGGTAATCGCCTCTTCGATGCCCAGCAGCAGCTCAGCAAACTCGTCATACAGCGGCTGCCGGTTGGCCATGCGCTGCTCCACGGTCCCCAGCGCCGCCTGGGACATGCCGGTATAGAAGTTAATTTTGTGGATCCCAAGCTCAATGGCGCGGCGAAAATCGGCGTCCCCGATCCCGGAGCCGCCGTGCAGCACCAGCGGCAGGCCGGTTTGCTGGCGGATAGCGTCAAGGCGCGTAAAATCGAGCTTCGGCTCCCCCTTGTACTTGCCGTGGGCATTGCCGATGGCTACCGCCAGGGCATCAATGCCGGTCTGGTCGACAAATTCCCGCGCCAGGGCCGGATCGGTGAAAAAGGCTTCGTCGGCGTGACCGTACAGGGCGCCGCCCTCATCGCCCCCCACCGCGCCCAGCTCCGCCTCCACCGACACGCCCACCGCGTGGCACATCTTCACCACTTCCCGCGTCTGGCGGATGTTCTCCTCGTAGCTCAGCGTGGAACCATCGAACATCACCGAGCTGAACCCCAGACGCAGCGCCCGCACCACCGCCTCGAAATGCAGACCGTGATCGAGGTTCAGCACCACCGGGATGTCATGCCGGGCGGCTTCGAACTTCACCGCCTCCACCAGGGAATCGAGCGACACGTACTTAAAGTGCACTTCGGCAATGTTGATGATAAAGGGCGAGCTCTCCTGGCGGGCCGCGGCAAAGAGCGCCCGCAGGAAGTGAGAGTCGAGGACATTAAACGCCCCCAGCGCGTAACGCTGTTCCCGGGCGTGCGCCAGCCCGTCGGCGAGAGAGATAAGCGGCATGTTCACTCCTTACAGACGAAACAGGCTGTACTCGTTACACAGCACCAGCACGGCCGGTTCGTCTTCATCAATGTTGTTATAGCGGGCGGTGGGGTGCAGGAAGTGGTTGTCGGTGTCGTCATCATTCACCGAGGAGACCTCGCCCACCAGCACATCCCCAAAACCCGCCTCACCCCAGAAGCTGTGGTACAAACCGGGCGGCAGACAGATGCTCTCTCCCGGCGCGAGACGGATATGGCTGCCTGCCGCGTGGGTCTGCTGGCACCCGTCGATGGAGACCGTAATATCGCCATCCTCTTTCTGCTCATTTTCATCGGCGTTCCACAGCTCCAGAATCAGATTGCCGCCGCCGCGGTTAATGATGTCCTCGCGTTTGCGCCAGTGGAAATGCAGCGGCGTGACCTGCCCGTCGCGCACGTGCATGATCTTTTCCGCATAGCATCTGGCCCACGGCTTGCCGCCGGGCGAGCCGTTGCGCAGGGTAAAAAGGGTCAGCCCCTGGGCGGCGAAGTTATCGCCGCCGAAGGCGGTCACGTCCCAGCCGAGGCGAAGATCGAACACCTCGCGCCAGGCCTGTGCGTCGAGCTGCTGCCAGCGGGCAGGGGGAAAGCTGGCAAAGGGGGGCAAATGCACATCGTGCATGGAGAAAAACTGCCGCGTGTGGCCGAGGATTTCGTTAATTTCGGAGCGTTTCATGGTAACTCCTTACGTGATATGCAGAGCCCCTGATAAAGAGGCTCTGCACCGATCTCACTTAACCGTCCAGCCCTTATAGGTGCCGACGTTGTTCTTATCGATCATCGTCACCGGGATCAGCACCGGCTCTTTCGGCGCCGGTTTACCCTGCAGAATGCCATAGCCAATCTCCACCGCTTTCGCCGCCATCACCTGCGGGTCCTGCGCCGGGGTGGCGATAAAGAGGGAGTTTTCGCGCTTCAGCGCCTCTTCCGCATCCGGGGAACCATCTACGCCAACGATAAAGAACTCGTTACGTTGCGCCTGTTTCGCCGCCAGATCGGCCCCGATCGCCGTCGGATCGTTGATGGCGAACACGCCGTCGATCTTCGGATTGGCGGCCAGCAGCGAGGTCATCACCTCCAGCCCGCCTTCACGGCTGCCCTTGGCGTTCTGGTTATCCGAGAGCACCTTGATATCCGGATGTTTTTTAAATTCGGTCTGGCACCCTTCCACGCGGTTCTGTACCGCAGAGACCGGCGGTCCGTTGATGATGACCACGTTGCCTTTGCCTTTCAGACGGTCGGTAATCAACTTACAGGCCATCTCGCCCGCCTGGGTGTTGTTGGAGGTGATGGTCGCATCGGCGCCTTCTGCCGCCACGTCAACCGCCACCACCACGATACCGGCATCTTTCGCGCGCTTCACCGCCGGGCCGATCCCCTTCGAGTCTGCGGCGTTAAGAATGATCATATCGACCTTAGCGGCGATGAAGTTATCAATCTGCGACACCTGCTGGCCGAGATCGTAACCGCTGGAGACCAGCGTCACTTTCACGTTATCTCCCGCCAGTTTGCGTGCTTCCAGCTCCGCCCCTTTGGTGATCTGCACAAAGAACGGGTTGGCCAGGTCACCCACCGTCACGCCGATGGACTTCAGCTCTTTGGCCTGGACAAACGGGGTTGCTGCAAGCAGTGCGCCAGCACAGAGCGCGGTAACAAGAGGTTTTAAACGCATATTTTTCGTCCTCGTTATGTAGGGTATTGTTGTTATGCACTTTGATGGTGTCGGGTACGGTATTTGTCGATCAGTACCGCAATGATGATCACCGCCCCTTTGATCACCAGTTGCCAGAAGTAGGAGACGCCCATCAGCGTCATGCCGTTGTTAAGGGTGGCGATAATCAGCGCCCCCACCAGCGTGCCGGTGATGGTGCCGATGCCGCCGACAAAGCTGGTGCCGCCGAGGATCACCGCGGCGATGGCGTCCAGCTCATAGCCGGTGCCGAGGTTGCCGTTGGCGCTGTAGAGTCGCGAGGCGCTCATCACCCCGCCCAGACCCGAGAGCAGGCCGCTCATGCCGTAGACAAACAGCAGTACCATCCAGACCTTGATGCCCGTTAAGCGCGCCGCCTGCATGTTGCCGCCCACCGCATAAATGTGTACCCCGAGGGTGGTGCGGCGCAGGATGAACCAGCAGATGGCGATGACCGCGAGGGCGATCACCACCAGCCATGGCACCGGCCCGAGGTAGTTATTGCCGATCCACTCAAAGCTGATGCTGGAGTTAATCACCGTGGTGCCGTCCGCCAGCAGATAGGCCGCCCCGCGCAGCGCCGTGTAGGTGCCGAGCGTGACGATAAAGGGGGGCAATCCGGCAAAGGCCACCAGCGCCCCGTTGATGGTGCCCAGCACCAGCCCGAGCATCAGGGCCGCCGGGACCGAGAGCATGGAGAGCTCCGGCATCAGCGACACCACCATCGCCGCTACCGCGGTGGTGCCCAGAATCGAGCCTACCGAGAGGTCGATGCCGCCGGTCAGAATGATGAAGGTCATCCCCGCCGCCAGCACGATATTGATGGAGGCCTGACGGGTGATGTTCAGCAGGTTGCTTTCGGTAAAGAAGTTCGGGGCGATAAAGCCAAAGACGGCGACAATCAGGATCAATATCGGCAGGATCCCGATGGTTTGCATTAGATCGCCCATCAGCATTTTTTTGGCGGAGGCCGCTTTGGCCACCTGTTGCGGACTATTTTGTTGGCTCATGATTTTACCGCCTGGTGATGAGAGTCGTTAACGCCGGTTGCCAGCGTCATAATGTTTTCTTGTGTGATATCGGCCCGATGCAGCTCGCCGGCGATGCTCCCTTCGCGCATCACATAGACGCGATCGCTCATGCCCACCACTTCCGGCAGTTCGCTGGAGATCATCAGGATCGCCACCCCTTTGCGCGCCATCTGGTTCATGATCCGGTAGATCTCGCTTTTGGCCCCGACATCCACGCCGCGGGTCGGCTCGTCGAGGATCAGAATGCGTGGGCCAATCGCCACCCAGCGGGAGATGAGCAGCTTCTGCTGATTGCCGCCGGAGAGACCGCCCGCCCGCACCTGGGAATGCGGCACGCGAATGTTAAGCAGGGCGATGGCATCATCGGAGATCGACTGCGCTTTTTTGCGGTTAAGCATGCCGAAGGTGGCGTCGCGCTCCAGCGTCGCCATGGTGATGTTCTCCTGCGCCGCCAGCTCAAGGAACAGCCCCTGCTCCTTGCGGTTCTCGGTTAAAAAACCGATGCCGTGCTCAATGGCGGCACGCGGGGAGTGGATCACCACCGGCTCGCCATCCACCTCAATCATGCCGCCGGTGGCCTTGCGCACGCCAAAAATCAGCTGGGCCAGCTCCGAGCGTCCGGCCCCCACCAGCCCGGCGAGCCCGACGATTTCGCCGGAGCGCACCAGCAGGCTACAGGGCTGCACTTTGCCACCGTCGGTCAGATGGTGGACATTCAGGCGCGGGCTGCCGAGAGGGATATCGCGCTCTTTATTGAACAGATCGCTCAACGGACGCCCGACCATCATCCGCACCAGTTCAGCGGCGTTGAGCTTGTCGCGGGTCAGGCTGCCGACGTACTGGCCGTCACGCAGTACGCTGACGCGATCCGACAGCTCATATACCTCCGCCATGCGGTGGCTGATGTAGATGATCGCCATCCCTTCATCGCGCAGGCGCAAAATCAGTTCAAACAGACGATGGGTCTCGCGAGAGGAGAGGGCGGCGGTGGGTTCATCCATCACCAGAATGCGGCTGTTGCGGTGCAGCGCGCGGGCAATCTCCACCTGCTGCTGCTCGGCGATGGTCAGCTTCATCACCAGATCGGTGGCCTTAAACTGGGCGCCAAGCCGGTCAATTACCGCCTGGGCCTGGGCCGCCATCTCTTTACGCTGCACCAGCCCGCCGCGCGACAGCTCGCTGCCGAGGAAGATGTTTTCGGCCACGGTAAGGTTTGGTGCCAGCTGCATCTCCTGATAAATCAGGGTGATGCCTGCCGCCAGGGCATCTTTTGGGCCTTTGATGTGAAACGGCTTGCCGTCGATCAGGATCTCGCCGCTGGTGGCGATATAAGCCCCGGCGAGAATTTTCATCAGCGTACTTTTTCCGGCGCCGTTTTCACCCATTAGCGCGTGGATCTCACCGGGGAAGACCGTCAGATCCACACCCTTCAGCGCGTGAAAGCTGCCAAAGGTTTTGGCAATGCTGCGCATCTCTAAAACCGGGGTCCTGCTCATGGCGGATCTCCTGTGACGTTCGATATCCGCACTTCATCACAGCCCGGTAAATGCAAAATGTCAGAAGTCGTTCATATTTGTCATAGTTATGAATAGTTAATGTGGATCACAGTTACGCCACGGAGCCAACATGCCTTCACGCCGTCCTCCCTTTTTCGCCAGCGCCCGTGGCCGCCTGCTGATCTTCAATCTGCTGGTGGTGGCGGTGACGTTAATGGTCAGCGGCGTGGCGGTGCTGGGCTTTCGCCACGCCAGCCATATCCAGGAGCAGGTGCAGCGCCAGACGCTGGACGACATGACCGGCAGCATGAATTTGTCGCGGGAAACCGCCAACGTGGCGACGGCGGCGGTACGTTTGTCGCAGGTGGTGGGGGCGCTGGAATATAAAGACGAAGCCAACCGGCTGAAACAGACCCAGACGGCGCTGGGCCATTCACTGGCGCAGCTTGCCGATGCGCCCCTGGCGCAGCAGGAGCCGGCGCTGGTGGCGCGGATCATCCGGCGCAGCAACGAGCTGCAACAAAGCGTGACCGGGATGCTGGAACGCGGACAGCGACGCCACCTGGAGCGTAATGCCCTGCTCAGCGCGCTCTACCAGAGCCAGAGCTATCTCCGCCATCTCCAGGAGATCAACCGCCGCTTCGCCAGTAACGTGCCCGATGCCCGCCTCCTCAGCGAGATGGACCGGCTGATCGTCGCCGCCATCGAAACCCCTTCGCCGCGGGCGACCATCCAGCAGCTTGATACGGTGACGGCGATGCTGCCCCCTGGGGCCACTCAGCCGGTGGTGGGCTTTGTGCTGCCCGATTTTAACGCCGAGCTGAACAAGCTCGGCCCGCTCTCCCGGCAGCTGGAAGAGAGCGATCTGTCGATCAGCTGGTATATGTTTCATATCAAAGCGCTGGTGGCGATCCTCAACAGCGATATCAATCAGTATGTGGAGCAGGTGGCGCAGGCATCCCAGCTGCGTACCGCCCAGAGCCATCAGGAGCTGCGCTCCATCAGCGTCTTTATTACCCTTTCCGCCGTGCTGGCGCTGATCATTACCGCCTTTGCCTGCTGGTACATCTACCGCAACCTGGGCACCAACCTGACCGCCATCTCCCGGGCGATGTCGCGGCTGGCCCACGGGGAACAGGATGTCTCGGTGCCTGCGCTGCAACGGCGGGATGAGCTGGGCGAGCTGGCGCGGGCATTCAACGTCTTTGCCCGCAATACTGCCTCGCTGGAGCACACCACCCGGCTGCTGAAAGAGAAAACCTCCCAGATGGAGGTGGATCGCATTGAACGTCAGGGGCTGGAGGAGGCGCTGCTCCACAGCCAGAAGATGAAGGCGGTGGGTCAGCTGACGGGCGGGCTGGCGCATGATTTCAATAACCTGCTGGCGGTGATCATCGGCAGCCTGGAGCTGGCCGACCCCCATTCACCGGATGCGCCGCGCATCAGCCGCGCGCTGAAGGCCGCCGAGCGCGGGGCGCTGTTGACCCAGCGCCTGCTGGCCTTCTCCCGCAAACAGTCCCTGAACCCGCACGCGGTGGAGATGAAACCCCTGCTGGAAAACCTGGCCGAGCTGATGCGCCACTCCCTGCCCGCCACCCTTTCACTGGAGATCGAAGCGCAGACCCCGGCCTGGCCGGCGTGGATTGACATCAGCCAGCTGGAAAACGCCATTATTAACCTGGTGATGAACGCCCGGGATGCGATGGAAGGGCAAAGTGGAGTGATAAAAATCCGCACCTGGAACCAGCGCGTCACCCGCAGCGACGGACGCAGGCAGGATATGGTGGCGCTGGAGGTGATCGACCACGGCTGCGGGATGTCGCAGGCCATTAAATCCCGGGTCTTCGAACCCTTCTTTACCACCAAGCAGACCGGCAGCGGCAGCGGGCTGGGGCTGTCGATGGTGTATGGCTTTGTGCGCCAGTCCGGCGGGCGGGTGGAGATCGAAAGCGCGCCCGGGCAAGGCACCACCGTGCGGCTGCATCTGCCCCGCGCCACCCAGCCAGCACTTCCCCAGCCAGAGACGCTGGCGGCCGCCGCAGCGGTACAAAGCGACCGGCTGGTACTGGTGCTGGACGACCAGAGCGATGTTCGCCAGACCCTGTGCGAACAGCTGCACCAGCTGGGCTACCTGACGCTGGAGGCGGAAACCGGCGAGCAGGCGCTGCAGATGCTGAACGCATCGTCGGATATCGAGATGTTTATCAGCGACTTAATGCTTCCCGGTACCCTGAGCGGCGCGGAGGTGATCCAGCAGGTTCGCCAGCAGTTCCCGCATCTCCCCGTGCTATTGATGAGCGGCCAGGATCTGCGCCCGGCACATAACCCACAGCTGCCGGACGTGGAGCTGCTGCGCAAGCCTTTTACCCGTGCGCAGCTGGCGCAGGCGCTGGGAAAAGTGGCCCGAATTTGAGATTCCTCCGCTACTCGCTCCACCCGCTGTTTATTACCGTAAAGCCAGCTCACCTGCGAGACTGGCTTTATGAAACACTACTCTACCGCCCTGTTATTGGGTCTGCTCTCTTTAACCAGCCATCTGGCTCACGCTGATATTGTTGACGACACCATCGGCAATATTCAGCAGGCGATTAACGACGCCTACAACCCCAACAGTGACCGCAGTAACGATGACGATGACCGTTACGATCGGCGTCGTAGCAGCGATAACCGACAGTATGAAGAGCGCCAGCGCCAGCTGGACGATCGCCGTCGTCGCCTGGATGAACGTCAGCGCCAGCTGGATGAAGACCGGCGTCGTTTAGAAGATGACGAGCGCAGGCTGGAAGAGGATTACGACCGGCGGTAATGCCAATGCCCGGCGGCGTGTCGCTTGCACGGGCCTACGGTTTTGTAGGCCGGGTAAGGCGAAGCCGCCACCCGGCATTGCGATACCTCAGTCCAGCGCCAGTACCATCCCGTCATACCCCGCCTCAAACCCCACAGGGAGCGGGTTGTCCATCATCCACACGTCAAACTCATGGCTGATATGGGTCAGGATCACCTGCGGGCAGCCAATTACCTGATTGAGCGCAATAACCGTATTTAAATCGCAGTGGTTGCGCGGGGGCTCGTCCTGCGGCGCATGGCTACAGTCAATCACGATCGCCTGCGGCTGGTTGTTGAGCAGAAACTTCACCGTTTTCTCCGGCAGTCCGGCGGTATCGGAGAGCCAGGCCACGCGGCTGTGGGCGCTCTCCAGCAGATAGCCAAAAGTCAGCTTTGAATGGTTGAGCGGCAGCGGCGTCACCCGCAAGCCCTGGAGTTCAAAGACCACAAACGGCTCGAGAGTATGGCTAAAGTCGAGAAGGCCGGGATGTTTAAAGAGATCGTCGCACCCGGCTTCATCTGGCGGGCCGTAGACCGGAATGGTCGCCCCCACGCCCCAGCGCAGCGGAAACAGCCCCTGGACATGATCCATATGGTAATGGGTGAGTAAAATCTGCTGAAAACTGCCCGCAGGCCAGTCGTCCATCAGGTGCGGGATCCCGGCATCCAGCAGCGTCACCGCATCATTGAATTTGACCACCGCGCTACAGGGGCGACGGCGATAATCTTCCTGCAAACGCGCCCGGCGGCAGGCCGGACAGTCGCAGCCAAAAGCGGGCACCAGCTGGGCGCCACCGGTTCCCGTTAACGTAATGGTCAGACTCATGGCGCCTCCTTACAGAGGTTTAGTGAAGCGGAAGTGGCTCTGGGTATACCCTTCACGAAGATAAAAGCGGTGCGCATCGAGACGCTTTACGCTGGTGGAGAGCTCGGTCATCTCCGCCCCGGCGTGGCGGGCCTATTCTTCCGCCCAGGCCAGCAGCCGGCTGCCGACCTTCAGACCGCGCGCCTGCGGCATCACCACCAGCTCCTGGATCTCGCCGATCCAGTTGGTGTGATGCAGGTGAAACTGCATGTGCAGGCCGATCATCCCGATGATATGTCCATCCTGTTCCGCCAGCTGGTAACGCATATTGTGATCCTGCAGATTGGCCGCGAACCCCGCATGGAACGCCGAACGGTCAAGCTCCGCCTGTTTTAACTCACAGATCAGGCCATAGACCGCGTCAACGTCCTCCGCGGTGGCGGGGCGCAACTCACACTCGGGCATGGTTTTTCTCCTTCTGGCTAATGAGTGAAAGGAAGTTGTCGACAGACTGATGCAAACTGCCGTCATTGTTAAGGATCGGGCAGTCGGACGGCGTATAACGGGCGGCGCGCGCCAGCCGCTGGTCGATCTCTTTAGCGCTCTCCCGCCCACGCGCCTGCAGTCGGCTACGCAGGATCTCCGGCGACACCTGCAGGCAGATCGGCAGCAATGCCCCGGCGTAACGCGCCTGCGCCTGGGGCAGATGGGCGCGCGAGCCGTTTACCACCACGTCGAACCCGGCGTGCAGCCAGAGATCGATCTCCAGACCCACCCCATAATAATAGCCATTAGCGTGCCAGCTCAGGGCAAACAGATGCTGCCCAGCGCGGGTAAAAAACTCCGGCTCGCTGAGGGCGATGTGGTTTTCGCTCCCGGCAGTAGCGGCGCGCGTGATATAGCGGTGCGCCACCAGCAGTTGTGGATGAGGCTGCTCGCGCAACGCCGCCAGCAGGCTATCTTTTCCGGAGCCGGAAGGCCCCATTAACCAGATTAGTCTTCCCATCAGAACACCCGTTTTCCCTGACGCCAGACGTGGTCGATATGAATGTGCTCGCCTTTGCGGTGCGCCAGCACCAGATCCGCCCGCTTGCCTTCGCCAATCACCCCGCGATCGTGCAGGTTGAGCGCCTGCGCCGGGTTGCGGGTCATTAGGCGGATCGCCTGCGGCAGGGTAAAACGATTCTCCTCGTCGTCCGCCACCCGGAACGCCGCATCCAGCAGGCTGGCGGGGTAGTAATCGGAGGAGAGGATATCTAGCAGGCCGAGGGAAGCGAGCTGGCTTGCCGCTACGTTGCCTGAGTGCGAGCCGCCGCGCACGATATTCGGGGCGCCCATCAGCACGTTCATTCCGTGCTGGCGGGAGGCCTCTGCGGCTTCGAACGTGGTAGGAAATTCGGCGATCACGCTGCCAAGCTGCCGGGATTCAAGCACATGATCCGCGGTTGCGTCGTCATGGCTGGCGAGGGCGATATTGCGCGCCCGGCACAGCGCAGCGATGGCCTGGCGGTTGGGCTGCGACCAGCGGGCGGCAAGCGCCAGCTGCTCCTCTTCGTAGCGCGCCATCTGCGCGTCGTTGAGGGCATATTTACCCTGATAATATTCACGATACTTTTCGATATTAGCGAACTGGCGCTGGCCCGGAGAGTGATCCATCAGCGACACCAGAGTGACCGGCTCACGGTCCACCAGCTTCTCGAACAGCGGCAGGGTGGTGTGATGGGGTAGCTCGCAGCGCAGGTGCAGGCGGTGCTCGGCGCGGTTGAGGCCGCGCTTCTGCGTCTCTTCCACGGCGTTGATCATCTTCTCCAGATTCTCCAGACGATCGCCGCCGTCGCGCACGTCGCCAATCGCCACCGCATCCAGCACCGTGGTGATGCCGCTGGCGACCATCATCCCGTCGTGGCTGCTCATTGCCGAATGGGCGGGCCAGTCCACTTTGGGCCGCGGGGTGAAGAACTTATCCATGTTGTCGGTGTGCAGCTCAATCAGCCCTGGCAGCAGCCAGCCGCCTTCACCGTCCATCGCTTCCGGCAGGCGGCTTTGGGTTTCGGCAAAGGCGCGAATGATGCCGTCCTGAATGTCGATGGAGCCGTCAACGACCTCGTTTTCCAGCACCAGTTTTACGTTATTGACGATCATGCGGTGATCCCCATCGGGTGCAGACGATCCGCCACGCGATCCCGCACCGCGTCGTCGTGGAAGATCCCGACGATCGCTGCGCCGCGCGCTTTGGCCTCTTCGATCAGTTCAATAACCGCCGCGCTGTTTTTGGCATCCAGCGAGGCGGTCGGTTCATCGAGCAGTAAAATCGGGTAATCGACGATAAAGCCGCGGGCTATATTCACCCGCTGCTGCTCGCCGCCGGAGAAGGTGGAGGGGGCGAGATGCCACAGGCGCTCCGGCACGTTAAGGCGCGTCAGCAGGCTGGCGGCTTTGGCGGCGCAGATGTCGCGCGGTACGCCCAGATCCAGCAGCGGCTGCATCACCACCTCCAGCGCCGGAACGCGCGGGATCACCCGTAAAAACTGGCTGACCCAGCCAATGGTGGTGCGCCTGACGTCCCGCACCTTACGCGCCGGGGCCTGCACCAGATCGACCCATTCGTCGCCGTGGCGCACATGGATATGGCCTTCGTCCGGCAGGTAGTTGGCATACAGCGAGCGCAGCAGGGTCGATTTGCCGCTGCCGGAGTGGCCGTGCAGCACCACGCATTCGCCATTTTTTACCTCAAGGGAGGCGTTTTGCAGCACCGGCAGGCGCACGCCGTTTTGCTGGTGGAGTACAAAGGTCTTACTTACGTTTTGTACGTGGATCATTTTGGCCTCGTGGCATTTTCTTGCCGGGTGGCGCTTCGCTTACCCGGCCTACAAGGTGCTGGATTCATTGCCGGGTGGCGCTTCGCTTACCCGGCCTACAAAGAGCGCGGTCCGTAGGCCGGGTCAGGCGAAGCCGCCACCCGGCAACAGCAACCTCAATTCTGCAATACCGATGACACCAGCAACTGGGTGTAGGGATGGTGGGGATCGTCGAGTACCCGGTCGGTCAGCCCACTTTCCACCACTTCGCCGCTCTTCATCACCAGCAGACGGTCCGCCAGCAGGCGGGCAACGCCCAGGTCGTGGGTGACAATCACCACCGCCAGGTTCAGCTCCACCACCAGACCGCGGAGCAGATCCAGCAGGCGGGCCTGCACCGACACGTCCAGCCCACCGGTAGGTTCATCCATAAAGACCAGTTTCGGATGGGTAACCAGGTTGCGGGCGATCTGCAGGCGCTGCTGCATCCCGCCGGAGAAGGTGGTGGGCAGGTCGTCGATGCGCGACGCCGGGATCTCCACCTCCTCCAGCCACTGTTTCGCCGTCGCGCGGATGTCGCCGTAGTGGCGCGCGCCGGTGGCCATCAGCCGTTCGCCGATGTTGCCCCCCGCCGAGACCTGGCGGCGCAGGCCATCCATCGGATGCTGATGCACCACGCCCCACTCGGTGCGCAGCAGGCGACGTCGCTCGGCCTCGCTCATGCCATACAGCGAGTGGCCGTCATAGAGAATGTCGCCGTTCTGCGGTGTCAGGCGCGCCGAGAGGGATTTCAGCAGGGTGGTTTTGCCGGAGCCGGACTCGCCGACAATCCCCAGCACTTCCCCCGGCCACAGGTCAAACGACACGTCGCTGAAGCCTTTGCCCGGCGCATAAAGGTGGGTCAGGTTAGTGACCGAAAGCAGCGGTTTCATTGGCTGTTGGCCTCGCTCTGTTGGCGGCAAAAATCGGTATCGGAGCAGACAAACATCCGTTTGCCGGTGTCATCCAGCACCACTTCGTCGAGATAGCTGTGCTTCGACCCGCAGATGGCGCACGGCTCATCCCACTCCTGCACCGTAAACGGGTGATCGTCGAAGTCGAGGCTCTCAACCCGCGTGTAGGGCGGCACGGCGTAGATGCGTTTTTCGCGCCCGGCACCAAAGAGTTGCAGGGCGGGCATCATGTCCATCTTCGGGTTATCGAACTTCGGGATCGGCGACGGGTCCATCACGTAGCGCCCGTTCACCTTCACCGGGTAGGCGTAGGTGGTGGCGATGTGGCCGAAGCGGGCGATATCCTCGTACAGCTTCACCTGCATTACGCCGTACTCTTCCAGGGCGTGCATGGTGCGGGTTTCGGTTTCGCGCGGCTCGATAAAGCGCAGCGGTTCGGGGATCGGCACCTGGAAAATCAAAATCTGATCTTCAACGAGCGGGGTCTCCGGGATGCGGTGGCGGGTCTGGATCAGCGTGGCGTCTTCGGTGCGCTCGGTGGTGTTCACCCCCGTCACGCGCGTAAAGAACTGGCGGATCGAGACGGCGTTGGTGGTGTCGTCCGCCCCCTGGTCAATCACCTTCAGCACGTCCGCTTCGCCAATCACGCTGGCGGTGATCTGAATCCCGCCGGTGCCCCAGCCGTAGGGCATGGGCATTTCACGGCCACCGAACGGCACCTGATAGCCGGGGATGGCGACCGCTTTTAAAATGGCGCGGCGGATCATGCGTTTGGTTTGCTCATCCAGATAAGCAAAGTTGTAGCCGCTGAGGTTAGCCATTGTCGCGCTCCTGTTGCAGACGTTTAAGCAGCTCCAGTTCAGCCTGGAAATCGACGTAGTGCGGCAGCTTGAGGTGCGAGACAAAGCCTGCGGCCTCGACGTTATCCGCGTGGGCCAGCACAAACTCCTCGTCCTGCGCCGGGCCTGTAATGTTCTCGTCGTAGTCGGGAGCCTGAAGGGCGCGGTCAACCAGCGCCATCGCCATCGCCTTGCGCTCGCCCATGCCGAACACCAGGCCGTAGCCGCGGGTGAAGTGCGGCGCGTCGTTATCCGGGGTGACGAAGCCGTTCACCATTTCGCATTCGGTCATCAGCAATTCACCGACGTTCACCGCAAATCCCAGCTCTTCCGGCACAATATTGATGTCGATATAGCCGCTGCGGATCTCCCCCGCGAAGGGGTGGTTACGACCGTAGCCACGCTGGGTGGAGTAGGCCAGCGCCAGCAGATAGCCCTCGTCGCCGCGCATCAGCTGCTGCAGGCGCGATGAGCGTGAACAGGGGTAAACCGGCGGCGTGCGGGTGATGTCGTCCGGCTCATCGCCATAATCTTCTTCCGCTTTCGCCAGCCCCTGATTGGCCAGCAGGCTAAAGACGTGCGGCGCGGCGTCCTGCTCGGTGTGTGAGGGAGTCAGGCGAGGGGCTTCGCCGTTTGCCAGCAGGGTAAAATCGAGCAGGCGATGGGTGTAATCGTAGGTCGGGCCAAGCAGCTGGCCGCCGGGAATGTCTTTATAGACCGCCGAAATACGGCGCTCCAGGCGCATCTCTGCGGTGTTGATGGGCTCGCTCACCGCCAGCTTCGCCAGCGTAGTGCGGTAGGCGCGCAGCAGGAAGATGGCCTCGACGTTATCACCGCTGGCCTGTTTCAGCGCCAGGGCCGCCAGCTCGCGATCGGCGATGCCGCCTTCGGTCATCACCCGGTCAACGGCCAGGTTCAACTGCTGTTCAATCTGGGCGACGCTCAGCTCGGGGATCTGCTCATCGCCCCGGCGTCTGTGCTCCTGCAACGCGTGGGCGGCGGCGATCGCCTTCTCGCCCCCTTTGACGGCAACGTACATCAGCATACCTCCACGTGGGTGGTTCGCGGGATCGCCAGCAGGCGCTCGCCGCAGGTCAGCAGCAGGTCGATCCCCAGCGGGAACGGGTGCGGGCGCTCGGTCAGCTCGTGAATGATGCATTCCGGCAGCTGCGGGGCGACCATCCGCTCCTCGGCGATGCCGGCCCCGGTCAGGCGCAGCATGCGTCCGCCACTCAGGCTGGAAACCTGCAAAATCAGGGTGGCGCTGGTCTCCGGTGCCACGGCGGTGCCCTCGCTCAGGGCGTTGAGCTGCTCGTGGCCGATCTGCTCGTCGGCGACGGCGAACACCGCCTGCTGCGGCTGCTCCACCAGCGGGGCGCTGGTATGAAAACGCAGGTTGCTGCTGACGATATCGTTGCTGACGGAGCCCGACAGCCAGACCGGGGTGTCGTTATCGGCCAGGGTCAGCAGCACGCTGGTGGTGGCGAGGTTCAGCGGCTGCCAGCCATGCTTAAGCTGATGCAGCGAGACGATGACGCCCGGCTCGCTCATCGCTTTCAGCAGACGACGAAAACTGTGCTGGGCATCCTGCACGGCAAGGGTAAAAGCGGGGTGAAGTGTCATGCGTTGTCTCCGCGAACGAGCGTAAAGAAGTCGACCCGGCTGGTGTTCACTTCGGCCTGACGGGCGGCAAGGCGTGCGGCGCGGTCGGCTTCCAGCGGGGCAATAACGGTTTCCATCAGGGCCTGAAAATGGGGCGCTTCCTGCAGCAGGGCGTCCACAACGGCGCACTGCTCGGCGTGGGGTTTGTTACGCCCGAGCAGGTAGCTGTAGCCGAGGGTGCCGCTGGCAAGCCGCACCACGGCGCGGGTCAGGGTGGCATCGCCAGCGAAGTAGCGGGCCCCGGTACCGCCCATCCGCGCCTGGATCTGCACCAGTCCGGTTTCAGGCGCGCGGATCAGTTCATAAGCGGGCGACAGGCTCAGCGCCGACATCCGCGCGGCAAGCGCCGCAGGCTGGCTGTGGGCGAGCACCGCCATCCAGTGCTGACGGGTGGAGGTATCGAAATGCATTCAGTGCTCCATGGTGAATTCAATCATGTCGGCGCGGGTCAGGCTGACGGAGTACTCCGTCGCGTTCACCTCGCCGTCACGGTGGTTAAGGGTGCGCACGCAGAGCAGGGGCGCCATGTTGGGGATCTCCAGCACCTTGCTCTCTTTGGCCTGGGCGCGGCGGGCGCTGATGCGCGTCTGGGTGCGTTTGAGCGCAACCCCCGTAGCATCCTGCAGAAAGTCATGCAGCGAGCCGCTGGTGAAATGTCGCAGCACCGGCCAGAGGGCCAGGTCCGCGAAGTAGTGATCGATCTGGCACACCGCCACGCCATTGACCCGGCGCAGGGTACGCAGGTGGATGACGTTGTCCCCCTCCTGGATCCCCAGCGCATCCGCCACGTGGCTGGAGGCCGGACGCAGCACCGAGAGCAGCTTTTCGCTGGTGGGGTGGCTGCCCTGATCCAGCAGGTTCTGGCTGAAGCGCGCCTGGGCGTTGAGCGGGTAGTCGAACGGGCGCATCAGCACCAGCACACCGACGCCCTGGCGGCGCTGCACCCAGCCACGCTCCACCAGCTGGTCAATGGCCCGGCGCAGGGTGTGACGGTTGACTTCATAGCGATCGGCAAGCTGCTGTTCCGCAGGTAGATAGTCCCCGCAGCGGTAGTGCGTGCGCAGCTCTACTTCGAGCTTCGCCGCAATCTCTTGCCAGCGGGTGGGGTAACTGGTCGGATGTCTGGATAAGTGCATACAAATCAAAGCCTCGCTTCTCAGATGAAGTGCTTACGCAAACGTTGAGAGAGGAAGTCCAGCAGGCTGACGGTGATGATGATGAGCACCATCAGGGCGCAGGTTTGCTGGAACTGGAAACCGCGGATCGCTTCCCACAGGGTGACGCCAATTCCGCCTGCGCCCACCATGCCAACAACGGTGGCGGAGCGGACGTTGGACTCAAAGCGGTAGAGGGAGTAGGAGATGAGCAGCGGCATCACCTGGGGCAGCACGCCGTAAAGGATCTCTTCAATTTTGTTGGCACCGGTGGCGCGAATGCCTTCGACCGGGCCGGGCTCAATGGCTTCTACCGCTTCCGAAAGCAGCTTGGAGAGTACGCCGGTGGTGTGAATAAAAAGCGCCAGCACCCCGGCGAAGGGACCGAGACCGACGGCGACCACGAACAACATCGCAAAGACCATTTCGTTGATGGCGCGGCAGGCGTCCATCAGGCGGCGCACCGGCTGGTAAACCCACCACGGCACAATGTTGTCGGCACTCATCAGGCCGAAGGGAATGGAGAGCACCACGGCCAGGGCGGTGCCCCAGACGGCAATTTGCAGCGTGACGGCCATTTCGCTGAGGTAGTCCTGCCACTGGCTGAAGTCCGGCGGGAAGAAGTCGGCGGCGAAGGTCGCCATGTTGCCCGAGTCCTGGATCAGCGTCAGCGGGGCCATTTCCGCGCCCTTCCAGGAGATAACCAGCACCGCCAGCAGGATGGCCCAGCTTATTAGCGAGAACCAGCTGCGTTTTGGCGGTGGGAGGGTGATGGTTTGCATGTGTGCTCCTTAATCTGTTCTCCCTCTCCCTTAAGGGAGAGGGGACTTAATCACTGCACCGCTTTGGTCACGCTGGTCATCGCGCCCAGCGCGGCGGTCAGGCGGTCGAGATCGTCCAGCTGCGCCTGAATTTCAGACAGCTTGCTGTTCTTCTCTTCCTCTTTCAGCGTCTTGTTGTCCTTCACGCCCTGGATCTGTTTGAACAGCGCCAGCTGGCGAATCGGCACCAGCTGCAGGTCGCTGGAGGCGCGGAACGGCGCCCAGCCCAGGCGTTCCAGCACGGTTTTCTCTTCCGCGGTTTTGCCGTAGTTCATAAAGAAGTCGTACACCTTCTCCTTGGTGCTTTCGGAGAGGTTCTTACGCCACACAATCGGGTCGCCCGGGATCAGCGGGGATTTCCAGATCACCTTCAGTTGTTTCAGCTTGTCTGGCGCGGAGGTCTTCAGCTTGTCGAGGTTTTCGGTGTTGTTGGTGGCAACATCCACCTGTTTGTTGGCGACGGCCAGGGCGTTGGTTTCATGCCCGGCGTTGACCGTGCGTTTGAATTCGCTGGTGGAGACATTGTTTTTGGCAAAGACGTAATAGCCCGGCACCAGGAAGCCTGATGTGGAGTTGGGATCGCCGTTGCCAAAGGTGAGCTCTTTACGCCGGGAGAGCATGTCGTTGAGGTTGTTGATCGGGCTCTCTTTGTTGACGATCAGCACGCTCCAGTAACCCGGGGAGCCGTCGGCGGCCACGGTTTGCGCAAAGACCTGACCATTGGCACGATCCAC
>NZ_JBBCPK010000002.1:0-110365 GCF_037150775.1 Leclercia sp. M50 | reverse complement strand
GCCCAGACTGCCCAGCACCACAAACGTATCCAGATAAACGTGCGGATTAAGCCAGGTTACCGCCAGCATGGTGACGATAATTTTCCAGCGCCCCTGCTTCATGACTTCAGCGCTGGCCAGCTCAATATTGCTGCCCAGCGCCGTTTTCAGTGCGCCAAAACCATACCAGAGCAGAAAGGCGACGCCGCCCCAGGTGACCAGCGCCAGCAGCCAGGGAGACTGCATCAGTAGCGCGCTACCGCCAAAAATCCCGGCACAAATCAGTAGCATATCGCTTAGTGCACAGAGCAGCGCGATCATGATGTGATATTGGCGTCGAATACCCTGATTCATGACGAAGGCGTTTTGCGGGCCGAGAGGCAGGATCATCGCCGCGCCAATCATAAGCCCCTGAAAATAAAAAGAGAACATGAACACTAATCTCAAAAATGTGACTTAAGGGCTGACTATACTGCGGGAGAATAATAAGAGGAAATGGATAATATTAATTGGCAATTAGTGAAGCTAATGTAACCCGGTACGCATTGCGCGCACCGGGTTACGATGAAACGTTATTCCGCCGGTTCTTTCACCCGCTTGAAGTTCACGTCCATCTGCGGATATGGGAAGCTGATGCCGTTAGCATCGAAGTCGCGCTTGATGCGCTCCAGTACGTCCCAGTAAACGCTTTGCAGATCGCTACTTTTGCTCCAGATACGGACAACGAAGTTGATAGAGGAGGCGCCCAGCTCGTGAAGGCGAACCGTCATTTCGCGGTCTTTCAGGATACGCTCGTCAGATTCAATGATGTCGGTGATAAGTTTCTTCACCTGCTCGATATCGGAATCATAGCCCACGCCGATCATAAGCTCGTTGCGGCGAACCGGCTCCCGGGAGAAGTTGGTGATATTGCCGTCGATAACCTTTTTGTTCGGCACGATAACGATTTTGCCGTCCGCGGAACGCAGCGTAGTGGAAAAAATCTGCACGTTCAGTACCGTACCTGCGGTGCCACCGAGATCGACATACTCCCCGGAACGGAATGGGCGGAAGGTGACCAGCAGCACACCGGCCGCCAGGTTTGCCAGCGAGCCCTGTAGCGCCAGGCCCACGGCCAGACCAGCGGCACCCAGTACCGCAATCACCGAGGCGGTCTGAACCCCCACACGCCCCATTGCTGCTATCAGGGTAAAAGCAATAATCGCGTAGCGCACCATTGCCGAGAGGAAATCGGCGACGGTAGCGTCAATGTGCCGGGCGAGCATAACGCGGTTAACGCCTCTGGCAACCGTCCGGGCAACGATCATCCCCACCACCACGATGGCAATCGCCGCAGCGATATTTACGGCATAGCTGATAAGCAACGCCTGATTACGCACCAGCCAGGAGCCCGCGTTATTGATGCTATCTACAACACCGAGATCTTCCATTTATCTTTCCTTATGCACATAAAACACAAATCCGCCCCATGCGGAGAGGAGCAAGTGTGTAAAGGGTAAACAAAAAGCCCGCAATATGCCAAGCAGATCACATAAAACAGCCACTATAGCCAGTTGAAAAGACATAAAAAAAGCCCGCGATTAACGCGGGCTTTTGATGCTTGCTGTCAGCAGCTTAAATTACAGAACGTCAACCGCGTTCAGCTCTTTGAACGCCTGCTCCAGACGCGTCACCATAGAGGTCTGGGCTGCACGCAGCCATACGCGTGGATCGTAGTATTTTTTGTTCGGCTGGTCTTCGCCTTTCGGGTTGCCCAGCTGGCCCTGCAGGTAAGCTTCGTTAGTTTTGTAGTACTGCAGAATACCGTCCCAGGTTGCCCATTGGGTGTCGGTATCGATGTTCATTTTGATAACACCGTAGCTAACGGAATCTTTGATTTCCTGAGCAGAAGAACCGGAACCGCCGTGGAAGACGAAGTTCAGGCTGTTGTGCGGCAGGTTGTGTTTCTTGGAAACGTACTCCTGAGAATCACGCAGGATGGTTGGGGTCAGAACCACGTTACCTGGCTTGTACACACCGTGTACGTTACCGAAGGAAGCCGCGATGGTGAAACGTGGGCTGATTTTGCTCAGCTCGGTGTAAGCGTAATCAACGTCTTCTGGCTGAGTGTACAGAGCAGAAGCGTCCATATGGCTGTTGTCCACGCCATCTTCTTCGCCACCGGTGCAACCCAGTTCGATTTCCAGGGTCATGTCCATTTTGGCCATGCGAGCCAGGTATTTGGAGCAGATCTCGATGTTCTCTTCCAGAGACTCTTCAGACAGGTCGATCATGTGAGAAGAGAACAGTGGCTTACCGGTTGCAGCGAAGTGTTTTTCGCCCGCGTCCAGCAGACCGTCGATCCACGGCAGCAGTTTCTTCGCGCAGTGGTCAGTGTGCAGGATTACTGGAACGCCGTAGTGTTCAGCCATCTGGTGAACGTGATGTGCGCCAGAGATTGCGCCCAGGATTGCCGCGCCCTGAGGAACGTCAGTTTTCACGCCTTTACCTGCGATAAACGCAGCACCGCCGTTAGAGAACTGAACGATTACCGGCGCTTTAACTTTTGCTGCAGCTTCCAGTACGGCGTTAATAGAGTCGGTACCGACGCAGTTAACCGCTGGCAGCGCAAAGTTGTTTTCTTTAGCTACCTGGAACACTTTCTGAACGTCATCACCAGTGATCACGCCAGGTTTTACGAAATCAAAAATTTTAGACATGTTGCGAGTCCTGTATCTTCGGCCTTGGAAAGGGGCGAGCTCTTAAAAGCGCGCTGAAAATTGGGCAGGTTTCCCTGCCCTAAAATGGCTTACTTCTTAGCGCGCTCTTCGAGCATGGCTACTGCTGGCAGAACTTTGCCTTCCACGAATTCGAGGAATGCGCCGCCGCCAGTGGAGATGTAGGAGATCTTGTCGGAAATACCGAACAGATCGATGGCTGCCAGGGTGTCACCGCCGCCAGCAATGGAGAATGCGTCGCTGTCTGCAATCGCGTTAGCCACGATTTCAGTACCTTTACGGAAGTTCGGGAATTCGAACACGCCAACCGGACCGTTCCACAGAATGGTTTTTGCATTCTTCAGGATTTCAGCCAGTTTCTCTGCAGAGGCGTCGCCCAGGTCCAGAATCTGCTCTTCATTTTTGATGTCAGAAACAGATTTCAGCTCTGCGGTTGCGGTTTCAGAGAACTCGGTCGCGACGCGAACGTCAGTTGGAACCGGGATATCGCAGGTGCTCAGCAGGCGTTTCGCTTCGTCAACCAGGTCTGCTTCGTACAGGGATTTACCCACGTTGTGGCCCTGGGCAGCAACGAAGGTGTTAGCGATACCGCCGCCAACGATCAGCTGGTCAGCGATTTTGGACAGGGAGTCCAGAACGGTCAGTTTGGTGGAAACTTTAGAACCACCCACGATAGCAACCATCGGACGAGCAGGTTCTTTCAGCGCTTTACCCAGCGCATCCAGCTCAGCGGCCAGCAGAGGACCTGCACAAGCGACGTCGGCGAATTTACCGATACCGTGGGTAGAAGCCTGGGCACGGTGAGCGGTACCGAAGGCGTCCATCACGAATACGTCGCACAGTGCAGCGTATTTTTTGGACAGGGTTTCGTCGTCTTTCTTCTCGCCTTTGTTGAAGCGAACGTTTTCCAGAACAACCAGTTCACCTTCAGCAACTTCAACGCCGTCCAGGTAGTCTTTAACCAGACGTACCGGGCTGGACAGTTTGTCTTTCAGGTAATTAACAACCGGCAGCAGAGAGAATTCTTCGTTGTACTCGCCTTCGGTCGGACGACCCAGGTGGGAGGTTACCATCACTTTTGCGCCCTGCTTCAGTGCCAGTTCGATGGTTGGCAGAGAGGCACGGATACGCGCGTCGCTGGTCACTTTACCCTCTTTAACCGGTACGTTCAGATCCGCACGGATGAAAACGCGTTTACCTGCCAGATCCAGATCGGTCATCTTAATTACAGACATGGTGAATCCTCTCGTTGATTCTTAAAGTTTTGCAGACGCAATACGCGTCTTACCTGAAACCTTGTGCGGCCATGGCTAACGTGGTGTCGAGCATCCTGTTAGCAAAGCCCCATTCGTTATCACACCAGACCAGCGTCTTGATCAGGTGCGCTCCACTCACGCGCGTTTGGGTGCCATCTACAATGGCGCTGTGCGGATCGTGGTTAAAATCTACTGAGACCAACGGTAATTCCGTATAGTCAACTATACCATGAAATGCTTGCTGTGCCGCCTTTTGCAGCAACAGGTTGACCTCACAGGCTTTTACCGGTTTTTTAACGGTAACGCTGAGGTCGATCGCCGTCACGTTGATGGTAGGTACGCGGACCGCGATAGCTTCAAAACGATCTTCAAACTGCGGAAAAATTCGGGTTATACCGGCCGCCAGTTTGGTGTCCACCGGGATAATCGACTGACTCGCCGCGCGAGTGCGTCGCAGGTCCGGGTGGTAAGCGTCAATGACCTGCTGATCGTGCATGGCTGAGTGGATCGTGGTAACCGTACCCGACTCAATGCCGTAGGCATCGTCCAGCAGCTTGATGACCGGAATAATACAGTTGGTAGTACAGGAGGCATTGGAGACAATTCGGTGTTCTGCGTGCAACTCGTGATGGTTGACGCCGTAAACCACCGTGGCATCGAGATCGTTACTGCCAGGATGTGAAAAGAGCACTTTCTTTGCGCCAGCCGCCAGATGGGCTTCGCCGTGTTCGCGGTTGCCGTAGACGCCGGTACAATCGAGAACCACATCGACACCCAGTTCACGCCAGGGTAATGCTTCGATCGTCCGCTCATGAAGCACACGGATCACGTCATCACCGACAAGCAGCTGCTCTCTCTCCTGACGAACGTCCCAGGCAAAGCGTCCATGGCTGGTGTCATATTTCAATAAATGCGCCATGCCTGCGGCATCCGCCAGTTCATTGATGGCCACCACGGTAATTTCCGCCCGGCGTCCGGATTCATATAAAGCACGAACCACGTTACGTCCGATGCGACCGAAACCATTAATCGCTACGCGTACGGTCATAAGTCTCCTGCAAAGCTTTCCCTGACACGAGGTGGCTGACAGAGTAATGCAGCAACGCGCTGAGGGGAATCCTTGCCTGTCACAAACTCCAACTGATTGGTCATTTGTCGAACATTTAATCGACTGAAACGCTTCAGCCAGAATAAGCGAAACACGGAATAAAGGGAATGACTGTCCAGACCAATAAGCCAGCTATATGACACACATCACATTTTAAGTGGAATAATTTACAGAGGTATTACATCTTTGAGGAATAACATGCACAAAAAAGCCGGGTGACGCTTACGCCTGCCCGGCCTGAATATTTGTAGGCCCGGCAAGCTACACGCCGCCGGGCACAACCATGATTACAGCAGTTCTTTCGCTTTCGCGACCACGTTCTCAACGGTGAAGCCGAACTCTTCGAACAGCTGCTCAGCTGGCGCAGACTCACCGAAGGTGGTCATGCCAACGATAGCGCCGTTCAGGCCCACGTATTTGAACCAGTAGTCAGCGATACCCGCTTCGATTGCCACTCGGGCAGAAACGGCTTTCGGCAGTACAGATTCACGGTAAGCCGCGTCCTGCTTGTCGAAGGCATCGGTAGACGGCATGGAGACCACGCGCGCTTTCACGCCTTCGCCTGCCAGCTGATCCCAGGCGGCAACAGCCAGTTCAACTTCAGAACCGGTTGCGATGAAGATCACCTGCGGCTGACCGTCGCAGTCTTTCAGCACGTAACCACCGCGGGCGATGTTCGCCAGCTGCTCTTCGGTACGATCCTGCTGAGCCAGGTTCTGACGGGAGAGGATCAGCGCGGTTGGGCCGTCCTGACGCTCAACGCCATATTTCCACGCTACCGCCGATTCAACCTGGTCACATGGACGCCATGTGGACATGTTCGGGGTCACGCGCAGGGAAGCAACCTGCTCAACCGGCTGGTGGGTCGGGCCATCTTCGCCCAGACCGATAGAGTCGTGGGTGTAGACCATCACCTGACGCTGCTTCATCAGCGCAGCCATACGCACCGCGTTACGGGCATATTCCACGAACATCAGGAAGGTGGAGGTGTATGGCAGGAAACCACCGTGCAGGGAGATACCGTTGGCAATCGCGGTCATACCGAACTCACGAACACCGTAATGGATGTAGTTACCGGCAGTATCTTCGTTGATGGCTTTAGAGCCAGACCAGATAGTCAGGTTTGATGGTGCCAGGTCAGCGGAGCCGCCGAGGAACTCTGGCAGCAGCGGGCCGAAGGCTTCGATCGCATTCTGGGAGGCTTTACGGCTGGCGATTTTAGCCGGGTTAGCCTGCAGCTTAGCGATGAACTCGTTCGCTTTGGCGTCGAAGTCTGCTGGCATGTCACCTTTCATACGACGGGTGAACTCTGCCGCTTCCTGTGGGAAGGCTTTAGCGTAGGCGGCGAATTTCTCGTTCCATGCCGCTTCTTTCGCCTGACCAGCTTCTTTGGCATCCCACTGCGCATAAATTTCAGACGGGATTTCAAACGCAGCGTGTTTCCAGCCCAGCGCTTCACGGGTCAGGGCGATCTCTGCGTCACCCAGCGGTGCGCCGTGGGAGTCGTGCGTACCGGCTTTGTTCGGAGAACCGAAACCGATGATGGTTTTGCACATCAGCAGGGACGGTTTGTCAGTCACTGCGCGCGCTTCTTCTACTGCACGTTTAATCGCTTCAGCATCGTGACCGTCAACGCCACGCACCACGTGCCAGCCGTAGGCTTCGAAACGTGCTGCGGTATCGTCAGTGAACCAGCCTTCAATGTGGCCGTCGATGGAGATGCCGTTGTCGTCATAGAACGCAACCAGTTTGCCCAGTTTCAGGGTGCCTGCCAGGGAGCACACTTCGTGAGAAATGCCTTCCATCATGCAGCCATCACCCAGGAATGCATAGGTGAAGTGGTCGACGATGTCATGACCCGGACGGTTGAACTGCGCCGCCAGCGTCTTCTCGGCAATCGCCATACCCACGGCGTTAGCAATACCCTGACCCAGCGGACCGGTCGTGGTTTCAACACCTGCGGTGTAACCCACTTCCGGGTGACCCGGGGTTTTGGAGTGCAGCTGACGGAAGTTTTTCAGCTCTTCGATTGGCAGATCATAGCCGGTGAGGTGCAGCAGGCTGTAGATCAGCATCGAGCCGTGGCCGTTAGAGAGAACGAAACGGTCGCGGTCAGCCCAGGCAGGGTTCTGTGGGTTGTGGTTCAGGAAATCACGCCACAGGACTTCGGCAATGTCAGCCATACCCATAGGGGCACCCGGGTGACCGGACTTAGCTTTTTGTACAGCATCCATGCTCAGCGCACGAATAGCATTGGCAAGCTCTTTACGTGAGGACATTTTGACTCCAGATCGGATGTTGAAGGCCATGCCCGTTTCGGCTTGACGACAGCGCGTTTTGGGCTACGCCAGAAAAAAGTGCCAACAATGTAACCCAAGCGACAAAGCATGTACATGGACCATTCTTTTGCCGCTTAAGAAATCTCTGGAACAGGCTCGCACGTTGCGCAATCTTCTCGCTCGCCTTCGTTTATATTCTTTATAATTGGAGCTGCACCCTCCTCCGGGGCGGCAAAACTTTCAGAATTTATCAAGTTTAACGAGTACGGAAGCAACATAATGAAAATGCGTGCAGTAGTGCTGGCTCTGGGAACGACCCTTCTTCTTAGCGGGTGTCAGAATATGAATTCTGGTGGCCTGCTGAGCTCCGGAGCAGAGGCGTTTCAGGCCTACTCCCTCACCGATGCCCAGGTGAAAACATTAAGCGATGAGGCCTGTAAAGAGATGGACGGTAAAGCGACCATCGCACCGGCAGACAGCACTTACGCTCAGCGTCTGAATAAGATTGCTTCAGCACTTGGCGACAACATTAACGGCCAGCCGGTGAACTACAAGGTTTACATGGCGAAAGACGTTAACGCCTTTGCGATGGCTAACGGCTGCATCCGCGTCTACAGCGGATTAATGGACATGATGAACGACAATGAAGTCGAAGCGGTTATCGGCCATGAAATGGGCCACGTTGCCCTCGGCCATGTGAAGAAAGGGATGCAGGTTGCCCTCGGCACGAACGCCGTTCGCGTGGCGGCGGCCTCTGCGGGTGGCATTGTAGGTAGCCTTTCCCAGTCGCAGCTCGGCGATCTCGGTGAAAAACTGGTTAACTCCCAGTTCTCTCAGCGTCAGGAATCTGAGGCCGATGACTACTCTTACGATCTGTTGCGCAAACGTGGGATTAACCCGTCAGGTTTAGCCACCAGCTTCGAAAAACTGGCTCAACAGGAAGCGGGCCGTCAAAGCTCCATGTTTGACGACCACCCTGCCTCCGCAGCGCGTGCGCAGCACATCCGCGATCGCATGGCGGCAGACGGGATTAAATAACGCAATAAACAGGCCGGGCAATAGGTCCCGGCCTCTCGCTTACTCGCCTTTTTTCGCTGCCTGGATGTAGAGCATCTCCAGCGCCAGGGTCGCTGCGGCCAGCGCAGTGATCTCGGACTGGTCATAGGCAGGGGCCACTTCAACGACGTCCATACCGACGATGTTCAGATCCTTCAGGCCGCGCACCAGTTTGATGGCGCGGTCTGAGGTCAGGCCGCCAATTACCGGGGTGCCGGTGCCTGGGGCAAAGGCTGGATCCAGGCAGTCGATGTCGAAGGTCAGGTAGACCGGCATATCACCGACGATCTGCTTAACCTGGGCGATGATGTCGTCCACGCCGCGATCGTTCACCTGGCAGGCATCCAGCACGGTGAAACCGTTGTCTTTGTCGAATTCGGTACGGATGCCGATCTGTACGGAGTGGTTCGGATCGATCAGACCTTCCTTCGGCGCGGTGAAGAACATGGTGCCGTGGTCAAATTCACAGCCGTTCGCGTAGGTGTCGGTATGCGCATCGAAATGCACCAGCGCCATCTTACCGAAGTGTTTCGCGTGGGCGCGCAGCAGGGGCAGCGTCACGAAGTGGTCACCACCGAAGGAGAGCATGCGCTTGCCGGCAGCCAGCAGTTTTTCTGCGTGCGCCTGCAGTTTTTCACTCATTTCACGCGCGTCGCCGAAGGCATATACCAGGTCACCGCAGTCCACGACGTTCAGACGCTCGCGCATGTCGAAGTTCCACGGGAAGCGGTTATGCTCCCAGGCGAGGTTGGTGGAAACCTGACGAATGGCCGCCGGGCCATGACGGCCACCGGCACGACCGGATGTCGCCATATCAAATGGTACGCCGGTGATCACCCAGTCCGCATCGCTGTCGTAAGGCTGGAAGTTCATCGGAAGGCGTAGAAAACCAAAGGCATTGGAAACTAACGAGTTGTCGTACTGGTGACCTAAGGTGCTCATGGCAAAAACCTCATATTCGTCGCTATAAAAAAACCCTCCCGCGTCGTTAGCCCGACGAGGAAGGGTTAGATTGGAAAAAGGCAATAAAAAGAATTATCGCCGTTAATCTGCGCAGGTTCAAGTCAGGAAAAACGATCCCCCACCTCACCCCTTATAAGCGACGCAACCGGTCGATCAGCGGACCGGCCTCCTTAATCAGCGTTGCCGTTGACGGCTGGCACAAACACTCCAGCGAAACCGCACCCTGATAGTTGGCCGCTTTTAGCGCCAGATAGATGTCGTCAATCGGCAAATGGCCATACCCCGGAAACGCCCGGTTAGAGTCGGCAAAATGCACATGCCGCAGCCGGGAGCCCAGCAAGGCTATCGCGTCGGTGAAATCGCGATCCTCAATATTGGCATGGAAAATATCCCATAACACGCCGACATTTTCCGGTGCGTCGCAGAAGCTTATAAACGCCATCATATCCGCCGCGCTGTGCAGGTGCGCTATTTCATAGCGATTGAGGGCTTCAAGGACCAGCGTCACGCCGCACCGCTTCGCCTGCTCCACGCACGGCGCCATCGCCTCCGCCAGCGCATGCATATACTCGGTTTTACTCAGCATCCTGTCCGTTGCGCGCAATGAGCCTATGGTGACATGGCTCGCCAGCTGCGCGGCGGCGTCAATATGTTCCGCCAGGCGCTGTTGAGTACGCAAAACCACCGCCCTGTCGCTGGAAAGTAAAGAGAGGCCATCGCGCTTGCGGGCCTGGCCCGTGGCAATAGTCGTACACCCCAGCCGGTAGTCATCCAGCCGCTTTTTCAGCCATGAGACCTCCATGCCTTCATAATCATTGATGCACAGTTCGGCGGCGTCGAAGCCGCTTTGCGCCAGCCACGCCAGCCCCTGCTCAAAGTCCTGTGGGGTAAAAGGCGAAAAAAGCGTTTCATAACGGCAGGTTAGCGTTGCGCTAAAGGTAATCATATCCTTCCCCATCATCTGTGAACCGGTATCGTCGGGTTAGCGCATTGCTCTGCCCAGGATGCGTTCGGCATTACGGGAGAAGCTTTTCGCCGCCTGCTCTACCGTAAGGGTGCCCTGGTCGATATTTTCAATGGTGTTGTGCCAAAGCTCGACAAACTGCGGGTTATCGAAATAGGGCGAGGTGGGGATGTTATGGGGCAGTGCCAGGGAGGCGTTGATCCCGGCTACGGTAATATTGTCCTTTTGAATCACTCCCTCTGCTTCCAGCTGCTGCGCAGCCTTTTTACTCAGCGGCGTGCCGCGCTCCAGCCCCATCGCTTTGACGCCCTGCGGATCGTTCATTAAAAAATCGATCAGCTTCGCCGCCTCCTGTGGATGCTTCGTCGATTTCCCCACGCTGAACATCATTGTCGGCTTGAAGAATAATCCGGCATCTTTCGCCCCCGGCAGCATAAAGAATGGCCCCAGCTCCAGCTTGTTATAGGGCGCGGTCAGGTTGTTTTCATACATCACGGCATTCGTATTCCACATATAGATGCCGCCCCATTTCCCCTGGATCCAGGGCTTCATCTCCCAGGTATTACTTTTGCCGTAAGAGGAGAGTACCCGCATGGAAGGGAAGACGTGGCTGTCGACAAGATCTTTATACAGCTGGAAGAACTCCACCCACTGCTGCGGGGTATAGTTGAACTTGCCCGTTTTCTCATTAATCGCCGGAATCGCGTATTTCTGCACCATCCAGGACTGTACCAGCGTCAACGACTCCATATAGTCGAGTACCAGCGGATATTTCTCTTTGTCTTTTGCCTGAAACGCTTTCCCGGCCGCCATCAGCTCCGGCCAGCTTTGCGGATAGCTGACGCCCATCTCCTGCCATAATTTCTTGTTGTAGTAGAAGCTGCGTGCTGTCACCGCCACCGGAATGCCGTTCAGCTTGCCGTTGACCGTGGTGGTACTCAGGGACTGCGGGTCATATTGCCCGAGGTCGAGCACCGCTTTCTGGCTGTAGAGATCATAAAAGCCGTTGCCGTCCCGGGAAAAAATAGGCAGCCAGTTCCAGTTGGTCTGAATGACATCCGGCTCGTTGCCGCCCGCAATCTGTACGGTCAGGCGCGAGAGGTATCCCTCCCAACCGGCGTATTCGGCCTTCACCTTGATATCAGGGTATTTCTGCTCAAACAGCTTGATGGCGTTCAAGGTCGCCTGGTGGCGGCTGTTTCCTCCCCACCAGGAGATACGGATTTCCGCCGCCTGCGCCGCCGCGAGGCAGGAGCAGGCAAGCAATAATGAGGCGCTCAGGCAAGCGTTACGTTTCTTCATCGTTTGCTCCTTATTAAGCCTTAATGTTTTGCAAAACCTCAGGCGGGATCTCGGCCAGATAGAGCGCCGGTTTACCGTCTTTATCCGTGCTGAACAGCACCGCTTTTTCGTCCGGCGTAAACGAGGGGTGCGGATGCGTCACCTGGCGATCGCCGTCCAGCACCTGCCAGGAGGAGCTGTGACGGGCGATTTTGTAGGCTTGCTTTTTCCGCAAATCAAATAACCACAGGTAGGGATCGCTGGTATCGCCATAGCCGGCGTTATCGGCGATATCAATGGGCACGCCGGAACCGTCGCCTACGGCGAGGGAGCCATCTTCGTTACTCATGACGTGGGAACAGGGGGGCATCGCCATCAGGCGTTCGTCCTGGCCGCTCTGGCCATCAATACGGCATAAATAGCGCACAGGGCTGTTTTTCACATAGGTGACGTACATCAGCGCCGAGCCATCCGGCACCCAGAATTCATGGGTATAGCTCTCCCCGGGAGCGGGCTGTCTGGCTTTACGAATATTGCTGCCATCTTCATCCATCAGCCACATACGGGCATCAACCCGGTCCAAAGGCCCCTCGTGGCAGAAGGCCACGGTGTTGTCATCAAAGGGTCGATAAATCGGATGCCCCAGCCACTGATTCTCCTCCAGCAGCGTGGTTCTCTCCCCTGTATGTAGATCGATGCGGATAACCCGACAGCGCGGCTGCTCGGCCCAGAAGGTCTGGAAGACGGTCCAGTCGCTAATTGGCCGCCAGCTGTCGCGATGGATCTCCACGCCGACAAGCTTATTGCAGGCGCTGTTCGCCACCCAGGTGCCATATCCCACCCACTCTTCCGGCACCTGATAAACGATCTCTTCCTGCAGCGTCGACAGATTTATCCGCATTAAATTGCGTTCGCTTTTAACATAATAGAGCGAAGTTTCATCCGGTGATAAAAAGCCGCCAAAGGTATTATCGCCCGCGCCTTCCGTTAATTGCGTTGCTATACCCGTCGCCAGATCCAGCAGATAATAGTTGCGGTTAACATCGAACTCACCGGCAAAAATTAATTTCCTGCCGCCATCAATAAAACATTTCTGGTAAAAGTAATTACGATGACAAATAACATCAACAGGCGTGAAGCGGGTAACTTTAGCGCCGGTATCCTCATCGATATAGTGTTCAAAATGTAATTGCACCTTCATACCTTTCGCCATGGGAACTCCTCCTGTCAGGGCATAACAATCTGGCCTGCAGATAACACACGTTTTTAGCGCATTCGAGCAGGCTCACACTTTTTTTCTTACGCCAGCAGCGGCGTTTGATCTTTGCGGGGATCGCATCTAGCATGCGTTTTTTATCGCTGCGGAATGCGTTTAATGAATACAACGACGCCTTACCTGTTAATGGAATTTAATTCACCTGAAATATGGCGCTGGGCTTTTATTGAAAAAGCGGTACGACTGGCCACAGGCTATGGTTTTCAGGGCATTATTATTCACCAGCAGTCATTATTAGCGCGTCTGGCTCCGCCTTCACCGCATTGTAAAGGCGCCGATTTAATTAATCTCACCATCGCCCAGGAAAATGCCATTATTTATTTACGTAAAGTGGGCGACTATGTTCAACGTCATAATTTGCAGCTTTGGTTACAGGGAGAAGCCACCCCTAATAGTCAGGAATTAAAAGCAAAATTCCCGGAGTTTTTTCTTTCTGAAAATAACGAATCCCACTTTATTCACGCTTTTTTTCAGAACGTCATTCCGCACATTCTCGCCGCGTTGCCCACCGTTCGCGGTCTGCGCCTGTCGTTATCCACGCCCGACGTCAGCACCGAAAACTGGATTAGCGCATTAAAGGCGTTATATAAGGGCATCCGGCAACTGGGACGCCAGCTTATTTTACGCGATTACCAGGACAAAACCTGGCCCCGGCATATGCTGCGGGAAGCGCTGGAGGCCCTGCCCGGCGACGTTCGCGCCTCGGTTAAAGCAACCGAGCTCGATTACCGTCCCGGCTTTGCCGGTAATCCCAATCTGCTCAACATTCGCCATAACCAGAAATGGCTGGAACTGGATCTCTGGGGGCTGGAATATGGCTGGACGCTGCTGCCCTGTTATCTGCTTGACGAAATCCAGCAGCGCCTTAGCTGGCTTAATCAGCTCGACAGTACGCCAGAGGCCATCACCGTCCGCGTCGACTGGGAGTGGCTGCCCGACCTGACGCTGGAAGATTCCGTTAACGAGCTTAATTTGTCCGGCCTCTCCCGGCTGATCCACGAGCCAGAGATCGCCCCCCGTCAACTGATCGCTCCCTGGCTACAGCAACGCGCCCGCGCCCCTCTCTCCTTGCCGAACCTTAACGCCATCAGCGAAATTCTCGTCGCCAGCCACGAATGGAGCTGTAAAACGCCTACCCTACTGGGGCGCGTGCTGCAATCCCACAGCCGCCCCCCGGAAGATTTAGACCAGACCCTGCATCTTCTTCATCTTGATACCCGCGGCGCCAGCTGGACCCAGTCTTTTCAACCGCTGATGCCGAGCGACGATCCGGAGCTGGGCCACCAGCAGCGTCAGCTTATCGAGCTTGAGGACCAGCGTAGCCGCTTCCTGGCCGACTATATGTACAGCCGGGCATCTAATCTCCTGCCTGATAGCATGCTCACCGACGAAGCCCGGCATATCCTCCTTTCCGGGGTAACCCGGGCGGTGAAATATAGCCATATCTACAGCGCGTTCACCCGGGCGCTGACGCTAAAACTGTGGCTGCGCAAATATGGCGAGCAAGCGGATGTCAGGGCGGAATTCACCGCGGCGCTGGCGCACTTTACTCATCAGAATCGCGAGCTTGAAACGTGGCTGCTTCAGCACGGCTCACAACATCCCTTCTCCTTCGCCACACTGCTCAATCCGCCACGCATCGCGGCGTTGATAGCAAGCCTGGCTCACGACTAAGCGATAGTGAAAGCATGGTGGCACAGGGGCGGGAAGTAAATCCGTCAGGCAAAAGGAAAAGAGCGGTTAGCGCAATGAGCGGTAGAAAAAGCGAGGCCGATCACGACCTGGGGAAATTTCAGGTGATCTAACTCACATTTGAGCGGCAGGATATTGTGATCGCCATCGACTGGCTGGAGCAGGAAAAGCCCGGCGACGCAAACGTCGCCGGGCACCGTCATTACTCGTCTTCCAGATATGTGTAACCGTACAGACCGGCTTCAAACTCTTCCAGGAACTGTTTCTGCAACGTATCGTCCAGGTCGGTCTTTTTCACCTGATCGCGGAACTGGGTCAGCAGTTTGTTCGGATCGAGCTGCACGTACTGCAACATGTCCGCCACGGTGTCGCCCTCGTCAGAGAGCTCCACTTCCACATTGCCGTCAGGGAAGACAAACACGTCAACCGCTTCGGTGTCCCCGAACAGGTTGTGCATGTTGCCCAGGATCTCCTGATAGGCCCCGACCATAAAGAAGCCCAGCATAGGTGGGTTCTCCGGATCGTACTCCGGCATTGGCATGGTGGTAGCGATACCGTCACCGTCAATGTAGTGATCGATCGCGCCGTCGGAGTCACAGGTGATATCCAGCAGCACCGCGCGGCGCTCAGGCACCTGGTTCAGCCCTTCCAGCGGCAGGACCGGGAACAGCTGATCGATACCCCACGCATCCGGCATCGACTGGAACAGCGAGAAGTTGACGTACATTTTGTCCGCCATACGCTCCTGCAACTCGTCGATGATCGGACGGTGCGCACGGTTGCTCGGGTCGAGCTGTTTCTGCACTTCGTGGCACATGTTCAGATAGAGCTGCTCTGCCCAGGCGCGCTCCTGCAGACTGAACGTACCGGATGAATAGCCGATATGAATATCGTGCAGGTCCATCTGGCTGTCGTGCAGCCACTCGCGCAGGGAACGGCGGGTGCCCGGCTCGTGCATCTCCTGCCAGGTTTCCCACATACTCTGCAGGGCGCGTGGCGCGTCGTCAGCAGGCGGTGTGGCTTCGGTGTATTCGTTGCGCTCAACGCCAATAATGTTGGAGACCAGCACCGTATGGTGCGCGGTCACCGCACGCCCGGACTCGGTGATCACCGTCGGGTGCGGCAGGCCGTGCTCTTCGCAGGCATCGCCGATTGCCCAGATGATGTTGTTCGCATATTCGTTCAGGCCGTAGTTCACGGAGCAGTCAGACTTGGAGCGAGTACCCTCGTAGTCCACGCCCAGGCCGCCGCCCACGTCGAAGCACTGGATATTCACGCCCAGCTTATGCAGCTCGACGTAGAAACGGGCCGACTCGCGCACGCCGGTGGCGATATCGCGGATGTTGGCCATCTGGGAACCGAGGTGGAAGTGCAGCAGTTGGATGCTGTCCAGACGACCACGCTCGCGCATGATCTCCACCAGCTGCAGAACCTGGTTCGCCGCAAGGCCGAATTTGGATTTTTCACCGCCGGAGGACTGCCACTTGCCGGAGCCCTGGGAGGCCAGACGTGCACGTACACCCAGGCGCGGCACCACGTTCAGACGCTCGGCCTCTTCCAGCACAATGTTAATCTCAGACATCTTCTCGATGACCAGATAGACCTTGTGGCCCATCTTCTCACCGATCAGCGCCAGACGAATGTATTCACGGTCTTTATAACCGTTACAGACGATCACCGAGCGGGTCATGCCGGCATGGGCCAGCACCGCCATCAGTTCCGCTTTGGAACCGGCTTCCAGACCCAGCGGTTCGCCGGAGTGGATCAGGGATTCAATAACGCGACGATGCTGGTTTACCTTGATCGGATAAACCAGGAAGTAGTCGCCGTTATAGCCGTAGGATTCACGCGCGCGCTTAAAGGCGGCGTTAATGGAGCGCAGACGGTGTTGCAGGATCTGCGGGAAGCAGAACAGAGCGGGCAGACGCTGGCCCTGCGCTTCGCGTGCTTTTACCAGTTTGGCGAGATCGACGCGCGCTTCCGGTACGTCAGGATCCGGGCAAACGCTGATGTGGCCCAGCTCGTTGACGTCGTAGTAGTTGTTACCCCACCACGCAATATTGTATGTGCGCAGCATCTTGCTGGCTTCCTGGGAGCTCATCGCAACCTCCTGCATAGAACGTAGTACACCCTGTTCGCCCGCTGACGAAGGCGAAAACGAAGACATGTCGTCAGACATAGCGAACCTCAACTCTTACTATTAAGTGTAAAACAGTTGACTACTATCGCAGCGTCAATCTGCGATAACAACCCATTATCCGACCGGTTTTCCAGCACAGAATGCTGAAAGCCGGGCCGTGCGACCGGTTTCTTATTCATATCATTGTAAAACACGTATCCGAACTCTGTATGACAAGGTTCGGCGAAACCACGAGAAAACTCTTGTATTAACAAGAGCGCCCTTGTTCAGTCTTCACAAAGCGTCGTGCCTGCCCGGGAATCCTGAGAAGCGCCGAGATGGGTATAACATCGGCAGGTTTGCAGATTAGAAATGCGAATGGCGGGGTACATGTTCCGGCCTGAAAGGCAGAACTGAATTAGCGGAAAACGACGGTTCATTATCTCGTATCACCTCCACGCAAGCCCGATGAAGCTCGCGACAAGTTAAAGCTAAAAGTTCACTGCTTTACCCGGCTGGAAGTGGCGACACGAAGAAACGTCGTGTGCTTTTTTGTATGAGCCGCGCGCCGCGTTTTATACCGACAAGACGCGGAAAATGCAAAATATAAATGCAGGCATTGACGCACCGTCAGCAAAAATTTCCAGCAGGGTTTTCAGGGGCGTGTGGATACATTCAAAAAAAGCTGGAAATCGGGCGAAGAAGTGACCTAAAATAGCCATCCAGATGTTAATCCATCCATACCGATTAACACTCAGACTGCCAGTGTCACCATCTGCAAGTCCTGGTGGAAAAACCTGCCACGGCTATCCCACACGACAGTTTGAGCTAAACAAATTCTCCTTAGGTAAATTAAAACATGGCAAAACACCTGTTTACGTCCGAGTCTGTATCAGAAGGACATCCTGATAAAATTGCTGACCAAATTTCCGATGCCGTGCTGGATGCGATCCTCGAGCAGGATCCAAAGGCGCGCGTAGCGTGTGAAACCTATGTCAAAACCGGCATGGTGATGGTAGGCGGTGAAATCACGACCAGTGCATGGGTTGATATCGAAGAGATCACCCGTAACACCGTACGTGAAATCGGCTATGTGCATTCTGATATGGGCTTTGATGCCAACTCTTGCGCCGTCCTGAGCGCCATTGGCAAACAGTCCCCTGACATCAACCAGGGCGTTGACCGTGCCGATCCGCTGGAACAGGGTGCAGGCGACCAGGGCCTGATGTTTGGCTACGCTACCAACGAAACCGACGTGCTGATGCCAGCGCCAATCACCTATGCGCACCGTCTGGTGCAGCGTCAGGCTGAAGTGCGTAAAAACGGCACCCTGCCGTGGCTGCGTCCGGATGCGAAAAGCCAGGTCACCTTCCAGTACGACGACGGCAAAATTGTCGGCATTGACGCGGTGGTTCTCTCTACTCAGCACGCTGAAGATATCGAGCAGAAATCCCTGCAGGAAGCGGTGATGGAAGAGATCATCAAGCCGGTTCTGCCAACCGAATGGCTGAATAGTTCCACCAAATACTTCATTAACCCAACGGGCCGCTTTGTTATCGGTGGACCAATGGGCGATTGCGGCCTGACCGGACGTAAGATCATCGTTGATACTTACGGCGGCATGGCGCGTCACGGTGGCGGCGCATTCTCCGGTAAGGATCCGTCTAAAGTTGACCGTTCCGCAGCCTACGCAGCACGTTATGTTGCCAAGAACATCGTGGCTGCTGGCCTGGCAGACCGCTGTGAGATCCAGGTCTCCTACGCTATCGGCGTGGCGGAACCGACCTCCATCATGGTTGAAACCTTCGGTACTGAAAAAGTGCCTTCAGAACAGCTGACCCTGCTGGTACGCGAGTTCTTCGACCTGCGTCCATATGGTCTGATTCAGATGCTGGATCTGCTGCACCCAATCTACAAAGAAACCGCTGCATACGGTCACTTTGGTCGCGAACATTTCCCATGGGAAAAAACCGACAAAGCCGCTCTGCTGCGTGAAGCTGCCGGTCTGAAATAATCGACTGACCGCTTACTGAAAAAGCCAGCCTCGTGCTGGCTTTTTGTTTTTTATCCCCCTGAATGCCCCGCCTGAAATCGCTTACATCGCGATAAAAACGCAGCCCTTTCGGAATACTCTCTTTGTCTGTCCCGCCCCTCTCACATACTTTTACAGCATCCCATTCAAAACTTTACATTCATAAAACAAAAAACCAACTGGAGGGCTTCATGCCTGATAATAAAAAACAGGGGCGGACGTCCAACAAGACGATGACATTCTTCGTCTGCTTCCTCGCAGCACTGGCAGGTTTACTTTTCGGCCTCGATATCGGCGTGATTGCCGGCGCCCTGCCGTTCATTACTGACGAATTCCAGATCGATTCCCATACCCAGGAGTGGGTGGTCAGCTCGATGATGTTCGGGGCTGCGGTTGGGGCAGTTGGCAGCGGCTGGCTCTCCTTCAAACTCGGGCGTAAAAAGAGCCTGATGATTGGTGCGATTCTGTTTGTCGCCGGTTCGCTCTTCTCTGCCGCGGCGCCTAACGTGGAAGTGCTGATTGCTTCGCGTGTGCTACTGGGTCTGGCGGTGGGTGTGGCCTCTTATACCGCGCCGCTGTATCTGTCTGAGATTGCACCGGAGAAAATCCGCGGCAGCATGATCTCCATGTATCAGCTGATGATCACTATCGGTATTCTTGGCGCCTATCTTTCTGACACCGCCTTCAGCTACAGCGGCGCATGGCGCTGGATGCTGGGCGTGATCATTATCCCGGCGGTGCTGCTGCTGATTGGCGTCTTCTTCCTGCCTGACAGCCCACGCTGGTTTGCGGCCAAGCGGCGCTTTAACGATGCGGAGCGCGTCCTGCTGCGCCTGCGCGATACCAGCGCGGAAGCGAAGCGTGAGCTGGAAGAGATCCGCGAAAGCCTGCAGGTCAAACAGAGCGGCTGGGCGCTGTTTAAAGAGAACAGCAATTTCCGTCGGGCGGTGTTCCTTGGCGTGCTGCTGCAGATCATGCAGCAGTTCACCGGAATGAACGTCATTATGTATTACGCGCCGAAAATCTTTGAGCTGGCGGGTTACAGCAACACCACTCAGCAGATGTGGGGCACCGTGATTGTCGGCCTGACTAACGTGCTGGCGACCTTTATCGCCATCGGTCTGGTGGATCGCTGGGGTCGTAAACCGACGCTGACGCTGGGCTTCCTGGTGATGGCCGCCGGTATGGGTGTGCTGGGTACAATGCTGCATGTGGGTATTGACTCCACCGCGATGCAGTACGTAGCCGTCGGGATGCTGCTGATGTTTATCGTTGGTTTTGCGATGAGCGCGGGTCCGCTGATCTGGGTACTCTGTTCTGAGATCCAGCCGCTGAAAGGCCGCGACTTCGGTATTACCTGCTCCACCGCCACCAACTGGATCGCCAACATGATTGTCGGCGCAACCTTCCTGACCATGCTCGATACGCTGGGTAATGCCAACACCTTCTGGGTGTACGGCGGTCTGAACCTGCTGTTTATCGTGCTGACGCTGTGGCTGGTTCCTGAAACGAAACATGTTTCGCTGGAACATATTGAACGCAACCTGATGAAAGGTCGTCCACTGCGCGAAATTGGCTCCCACGACTGATCCGTCCGGCTTCCTCCCCTGCGGAGGAAGCCGCTTGCACCGCCTCGCCGCAGGCTCTATGCTCTGCTCCTATGAAAACACCCCGTCTCCCTATTGCGCTTCAGCAAGCCGCTATGCGCAGCCTGCGCGATAAACTGGCCCAGGCCAATCTGAAACTCGACCGGAACTACCCTGAACCTAAGCTGGTGTGGCAGCAGCGCGGCACCGCAGCAGGCACCGCCTGGCTGGATGCCTACGAGATCCGCCTTAACCCTGTTTTAATGCTGGAAAACCAGCAGGCGTTTATTGACGAGGTGGTGCCGCATGAACTGGCGCATCTGCTGGTTTGGAAGCACTTTGGCCGCGTGGCGCCGCACGGCAAAGAGTGGAAATGGATGATGGAAGCGGTGCTGGGCGTACCGGCTCGCCGAACCCACCAGTTCGAGCTTGATTCCGTTCGGCGCAATACGTTCCCCTATCGCTGCCCCTGTCAGCAGCACCAGCTTACGGTGCGTCGCCATAACCGGGTGGTGCGCGGTGAAGCCACCTACCGCTGCGTCAAGTGCGGTGAACCCCTTATCGCTGAGTAACCGGCAGAACAATCAGGAACATTCATGATCTGCCTGATTGCATACAGGAACAACTTTCGTTACGTTGCGGGCTCGTTTTGACACGGAGTTCACGATGTCCCGTAATTTCTCTCTCGCGGTCGCGTTTCTGACGACGGCGTTCTCAGGCCATGCGCTGGCCGAAGGTATCCACAGTTTCTCCCAGGCAAAAGCCGCAGGCGTAAAGGTTAATGCCGACGTGCCGGGCGATTTTTACTGCGGCTGTAAAATTAACTGGCAGGGCAAAAAAGGGGTCGTGGATCTGCAGTCCTGCGGCTACAAAGTGCGTAAAAATGAGAACCGTGCCAGCCGCATTGAATGGGAACATGTGGTCCCGGCCTGGCAGTTCGGCCACCAGCGTCAGTGCTGGCAGGATGGCGGACGTAAAAACTGCGCCAAAGACCCGATCTATCGCCAGATAGAGAGCGATATGCATAACCTGCAACCCGCCGTGGGCGAGGTAAATGGCGATCGCGGCAACTTTATGTACAGCCAGTGGAACGGCGGCGAAGGCCAGTATGGCCAGTGCGCCATGAAGGTCGATTTCAAGGAGAAACTTGCCGAGCCGCCTGCCCGCGCCCGCGGCAGCATCGCACGCATCTACTTCTACATGCGCGACAGGTATCACCTCAACCTCTCCCGCCAGCAGACCCAGCTCTTCAACGCCTGGGATAAACTCTATCCGGTCACGGCCTGGGAGTGCATACGAGACGAGCGCATCGCCAAAGTGCAGGGGAATCACAACCCTTACGTCCAGCGCGCTTGCCAGGCGCAAAAGAGCTAACCTACACTAGCGGCAACTGTTTCTTAGCGTCCCCCTCTCCCCTGTGCGATGAGGGGGACTCAGCTCTTGATGGATTTCTTAACTATGCGTGTTCCTCGTATTTATCACCCTGAACCGATCGCCGCTGGCAGTGAAATCGCCCTCTCGGAAGAGGCCGCCAACCATGTTGGCCGCGTGCTGCGCATGGGTGCAGGCCAGGCGATTCAACTGTTTGATGGATCAAATCAGGTTTTTGACGCCGAAATCATCCGCGCCGATAAAAAAAGCGTGCAGGTCAGCGTCCTGCATAGCGACATCGACGATCGTGAATCACCGCTGCATATCCATTTAGGCCAGGTGATGTCGCGCGGCGAAAAAATGGAATTCACCATCCAGAAATCGATCGAACTGGGTGTAAGCCTCATTACGCCACTTTTTTCTGAGCGCTGCGGGGTTAAACTGGATGCTGAACGTCTGAATAAGAAGCTCCAGCAGTGGCAAAAAATCGCCATTGCCGCCTGTGAGCAGTGTGGCCGCAACCGCGTCCCGGAGATCCGTCCGGCCATGGATCTTGAAGCCTGGTGCGCGGAAGAGGAGCAGGGTCTGAAGCTCAACCTTCATCCCCGCGCCAGCGCCAGCATCAACACCCTGCCGCTGCCGGTTGAGCGCGTGCGTTTGTTGATCGGTCCGGAAGGCGGCCTGTCGGCGGATGAGATCGCCATGACCGCACGCTACCAGTTTACTGATATTCTGTTGGGACCCCGCGTTCTGCGTACTGAGACCACCGCGCTAACCGCCATCACTGCCCTGCAGGTGCGTTTTGGTGATTTAGGTTGAAGCATTAACGGAGAAGACAATGATCAAGCTCGGCATCGTGATGGACCCCATCGCAAGCATCAATATCAAGAAAGATTCCAGCTTCGCTATGCTGCTGGAAGCGCAACGTCGCGGCTATCAGCTCCACTATATGGAGATGAGCGACCTCTACCTGATTAACGGCGAGGCGCGTGCACGCACCCGCATCGTCAACGTCGAGCAGAATTACGATAAATGGTACGAGTTTGGTTCCGAGCAGGATCTGCCGCTTGCCGAACTTGACGTGATCCTGATGCGTAAAGACCCGCCGTTCGACACGGAGTACATCTACTGCACCTATATCCTGGAGCGTGCAGAAGAGAAAGGCACCCTGATCGTCAACAAGCCGCAGAGTCTGCGCGACTGTAACGAGAAGCTCTACACCGCCTGGTTCTCCGACCTGACGCCAGAGACGCTGGTAACGCGCAATAAAGCGCAGCTGAAAGCCTTCTGGCAGAAACATGGCGATATCATCCTGAAACCGCTGGACGGCATGGGCGGCGCCTCAATCTTCCGCGTTAAAGAGGGTGACCCAAACCTGGGGGTGATTGCCGAAACGCTGACCGAGCACGGTACCCGCTACTGCATGGCGCAGAACTATATTCCGGCGATTGTCGACGGCGACAAGCGCGTACTGGTGGTGGACGGCGAGCCGGTGCCTTACTGCCTGGCGCGTATTCCGCAGGGTGGCGAAACCCGTGGTAACCTGGCGGCCGGTGGCCGTGGCGAGCCGCGTCCGCTGACCGAAAGCGACTGGGAAATTGCCCGCCGCGTGGGCCCGCTGTTAAAAGCCAAAGGGCTGATCTTCGTTGGCCTCGACATCATTGGCGATCGCCTGACAGAAGTGAACGTGACCAGCCCGACCTGTATTCGTGAAATCGAAGCTGAGTTCCCGGTGTCTATCACCGGCATGCTGATGGATGCGATCGAAAAACGGCTGAAGCAGTAACAGTCCCAATATTTATACACACAACCCTTCATGCTGCATCAAGGCGCAGCCGTTGCCCCGGCAGCGTGAAGGGTGAAGTGTATAGTGACAGTGTCGGGTTTTGTCCGCATACTGGATGCTGTCGCTTTTTAAACCAGGAAACTGAACCTCTGACAATGAATTTACAGCATCACTTTCTTATTGCCATGCCTGCTCTCCAGGATCCGATTTTCCGCCGTTCCGTCGTGTATATCTGCGAGTACAGCGAAGAGGGTGCGATGGGGATTATCATCAATAAACCGCTGGAAAATCTGACTGTTGAAGGCATTCTGGAAAAATTGAAAATTTCCCAGGACGAACGTGTTCCTGAAATTCGTCTCGACAAACCGGTGATGCTGGGTGGCCCGCTGGCAGAAGATCGCGGCTTTATTTTGCATACGCCGCCCGGTTTCTCCTCCAGCATCCGCATCTCTGACAATACCGTTGTGACCACCTCCCGTGACGTGCTGGAGACGCTGGGCACCACCAGCCAGCCGGCGGATGTGCTTGTGGCGCTCGGTTACGCCTCATGGGAAAAAGGCCAGCTTGAGCAGGAGATCCTGGATAATGCCTGGCTCACTGCCCCGGCAGATCTGAACATTCTGTTTAAAACCCCCATCGCCGATCGCTGGCGGGATGCGGCAAAACTGATTGGCATTGATATCCAGACCATGCCTGGCGTCGCGGGGCATGCCTGATGAGCGGCACGCTTCTCGCCTTTGATTTCGGCACCAAAAGTATCGGCGTGGCGATCGGCCAGCGCATCACCGGCACCGCCCGCCCGCTGACGGCGCTGAAAGCGCAAAATGGCACCCCGGACTGGAACCTGATCGAACGACTGCTGAAAGAGTGGCAGCCGGACGAGGTCATCGTCGGTTTACCGTTGAATATGGATGGCACAGAACAGCCACTAACTGCCCGGGCGCGCAATTTTGCCAATAAAATTCATGGCCGTTTTGGCGTGGCGATTAAGCTGCATGACGAACGGTTAAGCACGGTTGAAGCCCGCGCCGGTCTGTTCGAGCATGGCGGTTTTCGCGCGCTAAACAAAGGCAGCGTCGATTCCGCTTCTGCGGTGATTATTCTCGAAAGTTTCTTCGAGCAGGGTTACTGATCCCCTTCCCTTTGCCCGGCAATCCGGGCAATTCATTCCCGGTCCGCCAGCAGCGTAGCGTTGAGCGCGGTCAGCTCATCAAGACGGGAGCGGACGCTCTCATCGTCAATATTCCACATGCCGGCAAAGGCCAGCGCGGCATGGTGCGCCCCTACGGGCACCGCCATCGACACTTCACCGTCGTCATGATGCCAGATCACACGTCCCTGCTCGCGCTGCTGGGCCACATGCGGGGCGAGGTTTTGCCACTGCTCTGGCGTAAAGCGTGGGATTAGCGCGTCATCCGGTTCGCTCGCCAGTAGCGACATGCCAATCACCGATTGCCAGGCAGGGAGCATATGGAATCCGGCCAGCGCCTGGCTGGCCTGGCTGCCGGGAACGGCGTGCCAGATATAGATGACCTGATCCTCCCACAACACGCCCAGGGCCACCACGATATCGCGTGGCGCATGGCGCTCCAGCCGGGGCAAGGCGCGGGAGAAAAGCTCCGAGCCACGGATGGACTGCGCCGCCAGGGCATGAATGCCGGGACCAGGCAGGTAGCGACGATGCTCGTCCTGCATGGTCAGGCCAATAGAGGCCATGGTCATCAGCAAACGGTTCACCCGAGTGGTGTTGATCCCCATCAGTCGTGCGAGTTCACGGCAACCGATAGCACGGTCGCTGGAAACCAGATATTGCAGACAGCGAATGCCGTCGATAAGACTTTGGTTCGGTTGTGATGACATAGCCGCTTTCAATCAGTGCAATCAGAACTCGATTTTAGCGCCCGTACCGCAGGAAACAAGGCCATGAGAGGCATTCTCTGCTGGCACAGGCTCATGACAATCGCCCCTGCGCCCTGCGCTCAGCCAGGCTCTGCTCGAAGTTTTGCATGCCAGCCTGCTGCCCGGTCTGGATCACGCCGGGCAGTTGCCAGGTTTTTCCTTCGCGGATTAAATTGGCTGCCGCAGGGGTATTAACCAGTAATTCGAACAGCGCGACGCGCCCCTGCTGATTATCCCTTTCGAGTTTTTGCGCCAGCACGGCGCGCAGGCTGCCTGCCAGCTGTTTCCGTACCGGCTCTTTTTCCTGCGCGGGGAAGGCATCCACCAGCCTCTCCACTGCCTGGGCGGCGCCCCGGGTATGGAGCGTCGCCAGCACCAGATGCCCGGTCTCTGCGGCGGTAAGCGCAAGGCGTATCGTCTCGCTGTCACGCAGTTCGCCCAGCAGGATCACATCAGGATCTTCACGTAATGCAGCCCGCAGCGCGTCGGCAAAGGAGAGGCAATGCAGGCCAATCTCCCGCTGCTGAACCAAGCAACGCTTGCTTTGATGGATAAATTCCACCGGATCTTCGAGCGTCAGGATATGCCCGTCGCTATGGTGATTGAGAAAATCGACCATTGCCGCAAGGGTGGTGGATTTACCGCTGCCTGTCGCCCCGGTCACCAGTATCAGACCGTTATCGTGCGCCAGCAGTTCGGGTATCGCCCGCGGCGCTCCCAGGGTGCGCAACTGCGGGCACGCGTCTGGAAGCAGGCGGAGCACCAGAGAACACCCCTGCATATGCGCAAAGGCGCTGGCCCGCAGCCGCTGCCTGCTCGCAAGCGTAACGGCAAAATCCACCTGCCCCTGGGCACACCATGCACCCTGCTGCTCGTCGCTAAGCCAGCTTTTCAGCAGCATCGCGACCTCCGGCCCCGGAAAGGGAGCAAATTCCATTTTCCCTCGCCGCCGCCAGCGAGGTGGTGCGTTACTGCACAGGTGTAGATCCGACACATTATGCTTTACACTAAGGGCCACAATTTCTTCCATATCCATTTAATGATCCCCGGAAAATGAACGACATTGCGCATAACCTGGCACAGGTCAGGGACAAAATCTCAGCCGCGGCAACAGGTTGCGGCCGTGCTTCAGAAGAAGTTACGTTGCTTGCAGTCAGTAAAACCAAGCCTGCGAGCGCCATCGCAGAAGCTATTGATGCAGGCCAGCGCATGTTCGGTGAAAACTACGTGCAGGAAGGGGTGGAAAAAATCCGCCATTTCCGGGAAAAGGGCACCGCGGATCTGCAGTGGCACTTTATCGGACCACTACAGTCGAACAAAAGCCGGCTGGTGGCGGAGCATTTCGACTGGTGTCATACCGTCGATCGTCTGCGCATCGCCACCCGTCTGAGCGAGCAGCGCCCGGCAGAGATGCCGCCGCTTAACGTGCTGATCCAAATCAACATTAGCGATGAGAACAGTAAATCCGGCATTGCGCTGGATGCCCTGGATCTGCTGGCGGAACAGGTTGCCGCTCTGCCCGGCCTTCGCCTGCGCGGGTTAATGGCGATCCCGGCCCCTGAAACAGATTACGACAGGCAGTTTGCCGTAGCCCGGCAAATGGCTGTAGCATTTGAGGCGCTTAAAACGCGCTACCCAACGGTCGACACGCTTTCACTGGGCATGACGGACGATATGGCCGCCGCGATTGCGGCTGGCAGCACCATGGTGCGCATCGGGACAGCAATTTTCGGCGCGCGCGATTACACCCAATAATAAGGAAACCTGAGGAACGCCATGAAGACGTTGACCTTCCTGCTCTCAACGGTCATTGAACTGTATACGATGGTGCTTTTGTTACGCGTCTGGATGCAGTGGGCCCGTTGTGATTTTTACAACCCCTTCTCACAGTTTGTCGTGAAAGTGACCCAACCGATTGTCGGACCGCTGCGCCGGGTGATCCCGCCAATGGGCCCGATTGACAGCGCCTCCCTGCTGGTTGCGCTGATCCTGTGCGTGGTGAAAGCGATCGTGCTGTTTATGGTCATCACCTTCCAGCCGATCATCTGGATCGCGGCGGTGTTGATCCTGATAAAAACGATCGGCCTGCTGATTTTCTGGGTTCTGCTGCTGATGGCGATCATGAGCTGGGTAAGCCAGGGCCGTAGCCCGGTGGAGTATGTCCTGATTCAGCTTGCCGACCCGCTGCTGCGCCCGATTCGTAATCTGCTGCCGGCCATGGGCGGGATCGACTTCTCTCCAATGATCCTCGTACTGCTGCTGTACGTGATCAACATGGGTATCGCTGAACTGCTGCAGTCCACAGGCAATATGCTACTGCCGGGGCTGTGGATGGCGTTATGAGTGCTGTCAGCACCTGCGCCGATGGGCTGGTTTTACGGCTATACATTCAGCCGAAAGCCAGTCGCGATACGATTATCGGGCTGCATGGCGACGAAGTAAAAGTCGCCATCACCGCCCCTCCTGTGGACGGCCAGGCCAATGCCCATCTGGTGAAGTATCTGGCGAAGCAGTTTCGCGTTGCGAAAAGCCAGGTGCTGATCGAGAAAGGTGAACTGGGCCGTCACAAGCAGGTCAAAATTCTTCATCCGCAACAAATCCCGACGGAAGTCGCGGCACTGATACAACAGGATTAACAGATGCAAAAAGTTGTTCTCGCTACCGGTAACGCCGGTAAAGTGCGCGAGCTGGCCTCGCTGTTAAATGATTTTGGTCTGGATGTGGTTGCCCAGACCGAACTGGGGGTGGACTCTGCAGAAGAGACCGGCCTGACCTTTATTGAAAATGCCATTCTGAAGGCGCGCCATGCTGCACAGGTCACCGGCTTACCGGCCATTGCCGATGACTCTGGCCTGGCGGTAGATGCCCTTGGCGGCGCGCCAGGAATTTACTCCGCCCGCTATTCTGGCGTCGATGCCAGCGATCAGCAGAATCTCGAAAAGCTGCTGGAAACGCTCAAGGATGTGCCGGATGAGCAGCGCAAGGCGCAGTTCCACTGCGTGCTGGTCTATATGCGCCACGCTGAAGACCCAACGCCGCTGGTCTGCCACGGCAGCTGGCCGGGCGTGATCGCCCGCGAGGCGGCAGGCAATGGCGGCTTTGGCTACGATCCGATCTTCTTTGTCCCGAGCGAGGGCAAAACCGCTGCGGAACTGACCCGCGAAGAAAAAAGCGCGATTTCCCATCGTGGACGCGCCCTGAAACTGTTACTGGAAGCATTACGTAATGGCTAATTTGCCACCATTGAGTCTTTATATTCACATCCCGTGGTGCGTGCAGAAATGCCCGTACTGCGATTTCAACTCGCATGCGCTAAAAGGCGAAGTGCCCCATGACGATTACGTTCAGCATCTGCTTGCCGATCTGGACGCCGACGTACCTTACGCGCAGGGACGTGAAGTAAAGACCATTTTTATCGGTGGCGGTACGCCGAGCCTGCTCTCAGGGCCGGCGATGCAAACGCTGCTGGATGGCGTGCGAGCGCGCCTTAATCTGGCAGCGGATGCAGAGATTACCATGGAGGCCAACCCAGGTACCGTTGAGGCCGACCGTTTTGTGGAGTATCAGCGCGCCGGGGTGAACCGTATCTCTATTGGCGTGCAGAGCTTTAGCGCGCCGAAGTTAACGCGTCTGGGGCGCATTCATGGCCCGGATGAGGCGAAACGTGCCGCTCACCTGGCGACCGGGCTGGGATTGCGCAGCTTTAACCTCGACCTGATGCACGGCCTGCCGGATCAGTCCCTGGAGGAAGCGCTGGACGATCTGCGTCAGGCCATTGAGCTGAACCCGCCGCACCTCTCCTGGTATCAGCTGACCATTGAGCCAAACACGCTGTTTGGTTCACGCCCGCCGGTACTGCCTGATGATGACGCGCTGTGGGATATTTTCGAGCAGGGCCACAAGCTTTTAACCGCCGCCGGGTATCAGCAGTACGAAACCTCGGCCTACGCGAAGCCTGGCTACCAGTGTCAGCACAACCTGAATTACTGGCGTTTTGGCGACTACCTGGGCATTGGCTGTGGCGCCCACGGCAAAGTGACCTTCCCGGACGGACGGATTCTGCGCACGGCTAAAACGCGCCATCCGCGTGGCTATATGGAAGGACGCTATCTTGAGCGCAGCCATGATGTTGAAGCCGACGATAAGCCGTTTGAGTTCTTTATGAACCGCTTCCGCCTGCTGGAACCCGCACCGCGCAAGGAGTTTACGTTGTATACCGGGTTGCCGGAGTCGGTCATTCGTCCGCAGATTGACGAAGCGCTGGCGCAGGGGTATCTGATCGAATGCGCTGATTACTGGCAGATAACCGAGCATGGCAAACTGTTCTTAAACTCCCTTCTTGAGCTATTCCTCGCCGAAGCGTCCTGAAGCAGGCTTCAGGGTTTTGCCTCCCCCTCTGCTGGTTAAGGGAAAAGCGGGCAGAGTGCGGGGAGGGAACTTACTGGTTCTTATGCGAAACAGCTTCGCCGTGAGCGGACCATAGAGACGTCTCCCCTCGCCCCAACCCTCATCCTGAAAGGGAGAGGGTTAAGGTGAGGGGCCCAGAACGCACTAAACTACTTCAACGTCCCCACCAGCGCCTTTCGGCTCTCTTCCAGCGAGACAACACGCTTACACACATCTTTGCCAAAGCTCTGGAAATCCGCTTCCTGGTTTTTCCACTCGTTCTGAATGGCGGTTTGCAGGCCGCCCAGGCTACCCAGTACACCCTGCAGCGGGTTGCCGCCGCCTTTCAGTACCGCTTTGGCGCCCATTTCGTTAATGCTGTCCTGCAGAATGCCGCCCATCGCCTGGTTCACCAGCTGCTGACCGTCGGCACGCACCTGATCGATCGCTTTATAGTGGAACGTCAGGCCATCGGTGCGATGCTCAATAATGCGGTTCATCTGCTCTTTTAACTGCGCGTCCAGTTTGGTGAGCCGCGAGCGCATGTTGCTGCTCTCACCTACCTCTTTCGCGATGATCTTATCCAGCGCGACACGGCCTTTTTCCACGCGGGTCTGTGCGCCTTCGTCGATCCACGGCAGCGCGCTGCGCAGATCGGCCTGGTAATCTTTTGCCTGTTCACGTTGGGCTGCGCTCAGCGTGTACTGCTTGCCGTTAAACATGACGTTGCCATCCGGAGTGATCACCAGATTGCCGTTCTCACCTTTTACCTGCACGGTTTGGGGACTCAGGATCACATCGTCACGCGGCGTGACTTCACATTTGTACTCTGCGTGAGCGGTGAGTGCCGTGGTCATTAAGGCCGCGGCGAGCAGCGTTTTGCGCATCATATATTCTCCCTCATACAAAATGGGCCAGCAATTGCTGGCCCCTGATGCTCTATTAGTCCCACCAAATGTCGAAAAGTTCGCTGATGCGCACCTCTTCGAATTTGTGGTCTTCCAGCCACTTACGCACCATGGCCTGATCTTCTTCGCTACACTTGCCGATCTCTTGTTTGCAGATCAAACCTTCCCACGCCAGGTAGCCGCTGCCGTCAAACGCCAGCTTGTTCGGCTCGATGACTTCATTGATGAAAGCGTCGACATCTTCATCAATTTTTTCTACGCTGGTGCCTTCCGGGAAACGCCATGCAACCGAAAAACCCACCTCCTGGAACTCCTCGATGTGCATTTTCTTACGCAGACGACGGCTACGGTTCTTTGCCATTATTTTACCCTCTCGAACATTAAGTCCCATACGCCGTGACCAAGACGATGGCCACGCTGTTCAAATTTGGTTACCGGACGCGATTCAGGACGCGGTACATAGTCATTGCTCGCAGACTGGTTTTTATACCCGTCCAGCGCCGACATCACCTCCAGCATATGTTCCGCATACTGTTCCCAGTCGGTTGCCATATGGAAAACACCACCCAGCTTCAGTTTGCTTCTGAGAAGCTCAGCAAACGGCGCCTGAACGATACGGCGTTTATTATGACGTGCTTTGTGCCACGGGTCAGGGAAAAAGAGCTGAACCATGCTCAGAGAATTGTCAGGGATCATCTTGTGCAGCACTTCTACCGCGTCGTGACACATCACGCGCAGGTTCTCGACGCCCTCTTCGTGGGCGGTCGCCAGACACGCACCGACGCCCGGGGAGTGCACTTCAATGCCGAGGAAGTTCTGCTCCGGGCGTGCTTTTGCCATGGTCACCAGCGAAGCGCCCATGCCAAAACCGATCTCAAGTGTAATTGGCGCGTCGCGGCCAAACAGCGCCACAAAGTCGAGCGGCTGTTCGGTGAACTCAACGCCCATCACCGGCCAGTAGTTATCCAGCGCGTGCTGCTGCCCTTTGGTCAGGCGCCCCTGACGGCGGACAAAGCTGCGAATACGGCGCAGCGGGCGACCGTTTTCATCAAATTCCGGTGATATGACGTCGTTTTTCATAAAAGAGTAGTCTGCTTGTGAGAATGTTCGGGAAACGGGCATTATCCAAAGTTAATGACCGGATGCAAGCATGGGAAAGATCCGGTTTACAGCCGCATGCCTCTGTGCTGCAATCTGCCTCCCTGATACCGCAAAGCGAAGACCATGCAAGCCTCTCAATTTTCAGCCCAGGTGCTGGACTGGTATGACAAATACGGGCGTAAAACCCTGCCCTGGCAAATTGAAAAAACACCGTACAAAGTATGGCTCTCAGAGGTGATGTTGCAACAAACGCAGGTCGCGACGGTTATCCCTTACTTTGAGCGCTTTATGGCGCGTTTTCCAACGGTGACCGATCTGGCTAACGCCCCGCTGGATGAAGTGCTGCATCTGTGGACCGGGCTCGGCTATTACGCCCGCGCCCGCAACCTGCATAAAGCCGCCCAGCAGGTGGTTTCGCTGCACGGTGGCACCTTCCCGGAAACCTTCGATGAAGTGGCCGCCCTGCCGGGCGTGGGGCGCTCCACCGCCGGGGCCATCCTTTCTCTCTCGCTGGGCAAACATTTCCCGATTCTCGACGGCAACGTTAAACGCGTGCTGGCGCGCTGCTACGCCGTCGGTGGCTGGCCGGGCAAGAAAGAGGTGGAGAAACGCCTCTGGGAGATCAGTGAAGCGGTCACTCCCGCTCAGGGTGTTGAACGCTTTAACCAGGCGATGATGGATTTAGGGGCAATGGTCTGCACCCGCTCGAAACCGAAATGCGAACTGTGCCCGCTGAATAATCTCTGCGTGGCCTATGCTAACCAGTCGTGGGCGCACTATCCCGGTAAAAAGCCGAAGCAGACCTTACCAGAGCGTACCGGCTATTTTCTGCTGATGCAGCACGAGGAGACCGTCTGGCTCGCCCAGCGTCCGCCAAGCGGTTTATGGGGCGGTCTCTTCTGCTTCCCGCAGTTTGAGGATGAAGAGCATCTTCGCGACTGGCTGGCGCAACGCGGCATCCCTGCCGATACTCTTGTGCAGCTCACCGCGTTTCGCCATACCTTCAGCCACTTCCATCTGGATATTGTTCCAATGTGGCTTCCCGTGTCCTCATTCACGGCGTGCATGGATGAAGGCACCGCTCTCTGGTATAACTTAGCGCAACCGCCGTCAGTGGGGCTCGCGGCTCCCGTAGAGCGCCTGTTACAGCAATTACGTGTCGGAGCAACGGTTTAGCTCCGGGCGACAAAGAGGAATCAGTATGGCCAGAACAATTTTTTGCACCTTCCTGCAGCGTGAAGCAGAAGGCCAGGACTTCCAGCTCTATCCGGGCGATCTGGGTAAGCGCATCTATAACGAAATTTCGAAAGAGGCGTGGGCGCAGTGGCAACACAAGCAAACCATGCTGATTAACGAGCGCAAGCTCAACATGATGAACGTTGAACACCGCAAACAGCTTGAAGAGGAGATGGTCAATTTCCTGTTTGAAGGCAAAGACGTTCACATCGAAGGCTATACGCCACCAGAAAAATAATATCGTGCCGCCTTGCCTGGTCTACGGTTTGTAGGCCGGGTAAGCGTAGCGCCCCCGGCGAAAAGAGCCCCAGAACCAACACAACACGCACTCCTGGAATGATGAAAAAATTTTTAGCGCTTGCTCTTGTTGCACCGTTACTTGTTTCGTGTTCCTCCAGTAAGAAAGGCGATAGCTATAACGAAGCCTGGGTAAAGGACACCAACGGTTTTGACATTCTGATGGGGCAATTCGCCCATAACATCGAAAATATCTGGGGATTTAACGAGGTTCTGATCGCAGGACCAAAGGACTACGTTAAGTATACCGACGCTTACCAGACCCGCAGCCACATCAACTTTGACGAAGGTACTATTACCGTCGAGACCATCGCCGGAACCGATCCTGCGGCGCGTTTGCGCGAGGCGATCGTGAAAACCTTGCTGATGGGTGACGATCCGGGCTCTATCGACCTCTACTCCGATGCTGACGACATCACCATCTCCAAAGAGCCGTTCCTCTATGGCCAGGTGGTGGATCAAACCGGCCAGTCCATTCGCTGGGAAGGCCGTGCTAATAATTTTGCTAACTACCTGTTGCAGACGCGCCTGAAAAGCCGCAGCAATGGCCTGCGCGTTATCTACAGCGTGACCATTAACCTGGTGCCAAACCACCTCGATAAACGTGCACATAAATATGTCGGGATGGTACGCCAGGCGTCGCGTAAATATGGTGTCGATGAGTCGCTGATCCTGGCGATTATGCAGACCGAATCCTCGTTCAACCCCTACGCGGTGAGCCGTTCCGACGCGCTGGGCCTGATGCAGGTTGTGCAGCACAGCGCCGGGAAAGATGTGTTCCGCTCGCAGGGAAGATCGGGTATGCCAAGCCGCAGTTACCTGTTTGATCCTGCCAGCAATATCGACACCGGTACCGCCTACCTGGCGATGCTGAACAACGTCTACCTGAGCGGCATCGATAACCCGACCTCTCGCCGCTACGCGGTGATCACCGCCTACAATGGCGGCGCAGGCAGCGTGCTGCGCGTCTTCTCCAGCGATAAAATCCAGGCGGCAAACATTATCAACAGTATGTCACCGGGGGATGTATACCAGACCCTCACCAGCCGTCACCCTTCCGCCGAGTCCCGCCGCTACCTCTACAAGGTCAATACGGCTCAGAAGAGCTATCGTAGAAAGTAGTGTAAATTTTTTACCCTCTCCTGCGTGGGGAGGGTAAAGAGTCCATCGATCCCCGCCCGCCTTACCCATAGGAAATTGTTATTTGCATCACAATCCAAACTGCAAATTAATGTTGATTGCATTTTTTTGCGGGAGGTAACAAAACATCACGCCATTCGCTGATAGAATTGCATCAAATCCAAAACCCAAATGTTTCTACACCAACATACAGCCCGCTCTCTTTGTGAGGAAAGTAACATGAACCTTAAGCTGCAGCTTAAAATCTTGTCGTTTCTGCAGTTCTGTCTGTGGGGGAGCTGGCTAACCACGCTCGGCTCCTACATGTTTGTCACCCTGAAATTCGATGGTGCTTCCATCGGCGCGGTCTATAGCTCGCTGGGCATTGCCGCGGTATTTATGCCGACCCTGCTCGGGATCGTGGCGGACAAATGGATCAGCGCGAAATGGCTTTACGCCTTCTGCCACCTGGTGGGGGCGGCCACGCTGTTTATGGCCGCGGGCGTAACCACGCCGGGGGCAATGTTTGTGGTGATCCTGCTTAACTCGCTGGCCTATATGCCAACGCTTGGGCTTGTGAACACCATCTCCTACTATCGCCTGAAAACGGCAGGTCTGGACATCGTGACCGACTTCCCGCCGATCCGTATCTGGGGCACCATCGGCTTTATCATGGCGATGTGGGCGGTGAGCTTCTCCGGCTTTGAGCTGAGCCATATGCAGCTCTATATCGGCGCGGCGCTCTCCATCGTGCTGGTGCTGTTCACCCTGACCCTGCCCCACATTCCGGTCTCTAACCAGCAGACAAACCAGAGCTGGAGCTCCATGCTTGGCCTGGACGCGTTCGCGCTGTTTAAAAACAAACGCATGGCGATCTTCTTCATCTTCTCCATGCTGCTGGGCGCGGAGCTGCAGATCACTAACATGTTCGGCAACACCTTCCTGCACAGCTTCGATAACGACCCGATGTTCTCCGGGAGCTTTATCGTTGAACATGCCTCGGTGATGATGTCCATTTCGCAGATCTCCGAAACGCTGTTCATTCTGACCATCCCGTTCTTCCTGAGCCGCTACGGCATCAAGAACGTCATGATGATCAGTATCTTCGCGTGGATGCTGCGCTTTGGTCTGTTCGCCTACGGCGACCCGTCAGCCTTCGGTACCGTGCTGCTGGTGCTGTCGATGATTGTCTACGGCTGCGCCTTCGACTTCTTCAACATCTCCGGTTCCGTCTTTGTGGAGAAAGAGGTACGTCCGGAAATTCGCGCCAGCGCCCAGGGCATGTTCCTGATGATGACCAACGGCTTCGGCTGTATTCTCGGCGGCGTGGTGAGCGGTAAGGTTGTGGAGATGTATACCACCAACGGTATTACCGACTGGCAGCCGGTATGGCTGATCTTTGCAGGCTACTCGCTGGTACTGGCCTTCGCGTTCATGGTGCTGTTCAAGTACAAACATGTTCGTACCCCAACAGGTGTGCAGACCGTCGCACATTAATCTGTGAAATCCCCCTCCCTGCGGAGGGGGATTTTTTTTACTTCAGAACATACCCGTACAAACGCTTGATCCCGTCCGCATCCTTTTCGCTGTAAACGCCCTGCAGTTCCGGAGAAAAACCGGGTAACAGGTTGACGCCCTCTTCCAGCGCCAGGAAGTAACGCTGCACCGCTCCGCCCCACAGTTCGCCCGGCACCACACACAGCACCCCTGGCGGGTATGGCAACGCCCCTTCCGCCGCGATACGCCCTTCGGCTTCGCTGATGCGCACCAGCTCCACGTCACCGCGAATAAAGGCCTGGTTAGCATCCTGCGGATTCATCGCCACGGTTGGCAGGCTCTCTTTGCGGAACATCGCCTTTTGCAGATCCTTCACGTCAAAGCTGACATACAGATCGTGCATCTCCTGGCAAAGCTGACGCAGCGTGTAGTCGCGGTAGCGCACCGGATATTTGTTCCAGATGGTCGGCAGGACATCCGCCAGCGGGGTGTCATCTTCAATGTGCTGCTCAAACTGGCCCAGCATCGCCACCAGCTGCGCCATCTTCTCGGCGCTCTCCGCCGGGGTCAGCAGGAAGAGAATGGAGTTGAGATCGCACTTCTCCGGGACAATGCCTTTCTCGCGCAAGTAGTGCGCCAGAATGGTCGCCGGGATGCCAAAGTCGGTGTACTCCCCGCTTTCAGCATCGATGCCCGGCGTGGTCAGCAGCAGCTTGCACGGGTCGACAAAGTACTGCTCTTCGGCATACCCCTCAAAGCCGTGCCATTTCGCCCCCGGTTCAAAGCTGAAGAAACGCAGCTCGCTGGCAATCGCATGGGTAGGATGATCCTGCCACGGACGCCCGGCCACCACCGGCGGGATAAACGGCTTAATCATTTTACAGTTGGCGATAATCGCCTTGCGCGCTTCGATGCCCATCTCAACGCATTCGGCCCACAGCCGACGCCCGCTCTCCCCTTCGTGGATTTTGGCGTTCACGTCAAGGGCCGCAAACAGCGGATAGAACGGGCTGGTGGACGCATGCAGCATAAAGGCATTATTCAGGCGCTTATGCGGGCAGAAACGCGCCTGACCGCGGATATGGTTATCCTTTTTGTGGATCTGCGAGGTCTGGGAGAACCCGGCCTGCTGTTTGTGCACCGACTGAGTGACAAAGATCCCCGGATCGTTCTCGTTTAGCTCCAGCAGCAGCGGCGAGCTGTCGGCCATCATCGGGATAAACTGCTCGTAGCCTACCCACGCCGAGTCGAAGAGGATGTAGTCGCACAGCTGGCCGATTTTATCGATCACCTGACGGGCGTTATAGATGGTGCCGTCATAGGTGCCGAGCTGGATCACCGCCAGGCGGAACGGACGGGCTTCCAGAGCTTTTTCCGGAGCAACATCACGGATCAACTCCCGCAGGTACGCCTCGTCAAAACAGCGATCGTCGATGCCGCCAATAAAGCCAAAGGGGTTGCGCGCCGCTTCGAGGTAAACCGGCGTGGCACCAGCCTGGATCAGCGCCCCATGATGGTTGGATTTATGGTTATTGCGGTCAAACAGCACCAGATCGCCACGGGTCAGCAGCGCGTTAGTCACCACCTTGTTGGCGGCTGAAGTGCCATTAAGAACGAAATAGGTTTTGTCGGCATTGAATACTTTCGCCGCAAACTTTTGCGCATGTTTGGCAGACCCTTCATGGATCAGCAGATCGCCGAGCTTGACGTCGGCGTTGCACATATCGGCACGAAAGAGGTTCTCGCCAAAGAAATCGAAAAACTGGCGGCCGGCGGGATGCTTCTTAAAGAATGCGCCGTGCTGGTGCCCCGGACAGGCAAAGGTGCTGTTATCCATTGCTACATACTGACTAAGGGTGTCGAAAAACGGCGGCAACAGATTCTCTTCATAGCGACAGGCCGCCGCTTCCAGCTCAAGCCACTCCTGTGCCTTACCGTCGATTACCGCATCGACACCCGCAGGCGCGTCTACCGGCTCTGGTGAGAACAGATAAACAGGTAAATGAAAACCGGTGCGTTTCAGTAATGCGAGGATGCCGCTGTGGCTTTCAGCGACGGTAATGACGACTGCCGCCACATCCGTAAAATCGGTGTTATCCAGCGTCACCACTTCCCGGTGCGTGGATAAGGCGGAGGCCAGCTCACGGCTGACGGCAATTTTCATTGATTTCATAAGCGCAAATACCCGTGCAAGGCGAGAAAAAGCCCCGGACAGGGAGTCCCCCTGCCCAACGAATGTGTCTGACCGGAGTTCAGCTCCGACCGCCAGACATCAGTAAAAACAGAGCGCGTCTGGTTTTACTGCTGTCCTGCAGTGAGCCTGCGTTACCCTCACCGCATGGTGAGCGTAGAATAAGCGGTGTGGATACGGCCAGCCATTCGTACAGCGAGAGAAAGTCTGTTCATGGGCGGCCCCGTATCTGAGAGGAGAAAATTCGCGCAATAATGTCACCTTTCGCCAGGAGGCGCAAGGAGGAATCATTATGCAAAAAATAGCATTACTTTTGGCGGTTACTCACTGAAAAGAGTAATAATAATGCAATATCAATGAGTAAATAACAGGAGTTCATAGTGGTTATTGGACCATTTATCAATGCCGGAGCCGTGCTGCTCGGTGGTGTACTGGGTGCCATGCTCAGCCAGCGATTACCGGAGCGTATTCGCTCCTCCATGCCCTCAATCTTCGGTCTGGCGTCGTTAGGCATTGGCATTCTGCTGGTCATCAAATGCGCCAACCTGCCGGTAATGGTGCTGGCGACCCTGCTTGGGGCGCTGATTGGCGAGTTTTGTTATCTGGAAAAGGGTATTAATAGCGCCGTCGGCAAAGCGAAAAATTTACTCTCACGGGGTAAACAGAAAGGCGGTGGCCACGACGCATTTATCCAGAACTACGTCGCCATCATTATTCTCTTCTGCGCCAGCGGCACGGGGATATTTGGCTCAATGCAGGAAGGGATGACCGGCGATCCCAGTATCCTCATCGCCAAAGCCTTTCTCGATTTCTTTACCGCCACAATCTTTGCAACCACGCTGGGGATTGCCGTCGCCGCGATCTCTGTGCCCATGCTGCTTATCCAGCTCGTGCTTGCAACCTGCGCCACGCTGCTACTCCCGCTAACCACTCCGGCGATGATGGCTGACTTTACCGCCGTGGGCGGCCTGCTGCTGCTGGCGACGGGGCTGCGGATCTGCGGTATCAAGATGTTTGCAGTGGTGAATATGCTGCCTGCGCTGGCAATCGCCATGCCGCTCTCTGCCCTGTGGACAGCGTTTTTTGCCTGATAATGCAGCAAAGTGGCGACAGAGTGTGCGGTCAGTAGCGAAACCAACAAATTTCGTTGACGACAGAGGGTAGATCGGGTTTAATGCGCCCCGTTGCCCGGATAGCTCAGTCGGTAGAGCAGGGGATTGAAAATCCCCGTGTCCTTGGTTCGATTCCGAGTCCGGGCACCACTATTTAAAGAACCCGCCCAAAAGGCGGGTTTTTGCTTTCTGAGAGCCGGACTCTTCATCGAACGATGTTCGATTATTCGCCGCAAGCGGCTCACCCCTTCGGGGCCAGCGCGGCAAGCGCGCTGTTCAACGCCTCCGGCGTTAGTCCGAGTCCGGGCACCACTATTTAAAGAACCCGCCCAAAAGGCGGGTTTTTGCTTTTAGGTCCCTGGAGCGTTATCCCCCTTCCCTTCTAAAAGATCTTTAACCTTAAACAGACGTTGCTATATACCGCCAGCATGATGCTGACGGCATAATGTTGATTACCATAGCCGGGTTTGCTTACTGATCTCGCCCCAACGGATATACATATCGCAGGACATAATAAAATCATTATGCCATTTCCAGTAACAACGCATTATGTAATAAATGAAAAAGGGCAAATAGCAGATCAGAAAATAAATCTCAAACCAAAACTGCCATTCTGCAAGAGTAAACAGAAGCGCAACCACCGTCACCCAAATAGATTCAACGATCAGCAGCATCACCAGTTGTAGCCAGTGTGGTTTCTCATAAAACGAACGCCAGGGGATCGTGGGTGAGAAATTGAGATCAATTTCATTTAAAAAAAGATGCCCCAGAAATACGTATCTTTTTGAAATGAGCAGCGATAGCAGACTGATCGCAAAAACGATTGCACACATAACACACATTGTAATTATGGCTTCAAGGGTAAAATAAGCGCCCGAGAAATCAAATTGTTGACTATGGCGCAGCGGACCAATTACCAGCAGATTCATCAAGATACTTAAGAGCATGGTCGGTAGCATATAACGAGAGAGACTCTTCCATCTCACCTTATCCACAAATGAAATCGCGACCTGTTTGACATAGCTATTTCGAACGATGGCAAACATTCCCCAGATCATCAGCGGGACAAAGAGGGCAAGGATTATTAATACGATGCCTGGGCTAGCTAACAAAAGAAGAGTGCTGGATAATGCGCCAAATATGAAGAAAGAGATCGCAGCAGCCACAAGAGGCTTAAACATAACGATCTCCATCTTCTTATTAGTCTTGTTTTTAAAGAATGACAGGTCAATATTTTTGACAACGCATTTATATGCCCAATAGGCTTTAAGATCAAAAATAAAGTTATGGAATACCAGCGCAAAAATGCCACTAACAATCCATACATCATCACGGGAAAAGGCAAAATTAGCGTTTTTCCAGTAAAAACCCAGCAGGATCCATGTGACCAGATAGATAAAAAGCAGAATCATTCTATCCTGAAAGCGAATAAACCGTAAATAATCGGGAATCATAACAGTACTCTTAAAGTGCCAGAACTTTTCTGCAATGCAACACGCGCTCAGGATCAAACCCGGTAAAATCATTAAGCATCTGTCCAAGATAGGCTTTGTTGCTAATCTCCAGAAAAACGGTTTCAACCGGGCCGCTTAAAAAATGCATCATGCTCTCGGTCCACTTGACCCGATGGGTTAAGTGCAGGGAGAGGTTCTCTTTCATCTGCGCCGGGTCGGAGGTCGCCTGCGCCGTTACGTTCATCAGTACCTCATGCTGCGCAGGCTGGAATTCCTGAGTCGCTAAAAAGTCGCGCATTAACTGAACGCCGTCGGACATCAACCGGGTGTGCCAGGCACCACTTACACCGAGCTTCACCGGGTCGAGACCATTGTCCGCCAGCACCCTGGCAAATTCGCTTAACGCAGAAGGCGCTCCGCCGATCACCTGTTGATTGGGCGTGTTATCACAGCTAATGTCCAGTTCGATACCTGAGGAGGCAAGCATCTCGCTCAGGGTGGCATAGTCCACGCCTTTCAGCGCCAGCATGGAGCCTTTGTGCTTCGTGCTCACCTCATGCATGGTGCTGGCGCGGAAGTAAATGGTGCGAAACAGCGTTTCCAGCGAAATGGTGCCAGCAGCATACAGGGCACTGTATTCACCCACGCTATGGCCACAGGAGCCGACAATGTGCATATTTTCATATCGCTCACGGCACAGGGTATAGAGCGTCACGTTGATGGCTGTTACGGCCAACTGTTGCACTGTCGTTTGCACCAGTCGATTCATCGGGCCCTTCTGGCAGAGGCGACGCAAATCCATACCGGAAATATCGCTGGCGCAATCCCAGATATTCTTCGTGGCGACACTTTTGTCCCACACGTCACTCCCCATGCCAATAACCGGATTACCCTGCCCTGAAAAAAGGGCCACCACAGGTTGTGAAAGAGTATTCATCGCCATAACCTCGTCCTTATAAATAATATTTAAAACCTAAATAAACGCCCAGCGTGTCACCGAAGAGCGCAAATTCAGAGTCTGAGCTTCCTTGTGAGGTAAATACCCCGGTATAGGCTTCAAGCCTTTCATCAATGCTGTTTAACGGCGTGCTGTAATGCACACCTAACATGGCACTGCTGTCCATCAGGTTGACTGTCAGATAGGGCTGCAACCTGGATTGATCGTCTGACAGCAGGCTGGCCCAGGCATTGAGGTAGTGCTTGCCTTGCAACATTCCTTTGCTGCCGGTATTACTGATCTCAGATGCCATCAGGTATTTGTATGAATCAAACGCCCGGTCCACAACGCTGTATCCGGTGCGCGTATTAAGAAACGAAATGAGATCGGTCTGTTTACGCCACTGTGCGCGGGAATATCCCTCGCTCTGAAAATAATATTCCAGGCCGAGCACGCTGAAATTATCTGACGTATATTGCCCCCCCACGGCCAGCTCGACGCCCTCTTTCTGCCTGGTGCTATAGAGCGAGGAAGGAAACTGGTAATTCTCTACTTTCGCAGCGTTCTGTTCCGACAGATGCCGCCATTGTTGTTCGGCGTGGTAGGCCACTTCGGCATTAAGCACCAGCTGTGGGCTGTAGTTATAGCTGTTCGCCATCGCCAGCGAATGACGATCTCCCAGCATCAGGTTGAACGTGGGCGTATAGTCGCCGAAACGATTGTCGGTATAGCTCAACAGGTACTCTTCACTGCTGTTGCTGCGCTGATCCGCAGACCAGTTGCCCGCGGACTCATAACGTCTGTCAATATCCGCCAGCTTTGGTACCACGGTCAGCGACAGCGACCAGTCGCGGGTATCGGCTGAGAGTTTGGCCGCCCATGGCGACTCCTCATATCCCGCAGCCATCGACGGATCGTAGAGTCGTGTGGACTTAAAACTTGCCGAATAGGCGCGATGCAGCGCGGAGGGGGAACGTAATAGAAACAGCCCTGGCTTAGCTATGAGCTTACCCGCCTCCAACAGGATGCTTTCGGAGATCGTGTAAACGAAACTGAGCCGATCGATCAGCGCACGCGAACGATGATCATCCTCCTCAAATTTGCCGGGAGTATGCACAGAGTAGTAAGTCAATCCATACAGCGTGTAATCAAGGGCCAGCTTGTTATCAATCACCGAGCATCCGCCGCTGAGCTTGAGGCCGAGATTGTTAAACGTATTGTTTTGGGTATAGGGGTTTTTGCCGTTAATCCGCCAGACTAAAGCCTGCCTGTTAACGTACGAAACCTGTTCGAATAGGGTTACATCCGTGCTTTTTGCCACATCGGCGCCGGTCAAACAGTCTGCCCACAGATCGCATGACAGCATGAGCAGTAGCAGCGGTATCATATTCAGAGAGGTTCTCATTTTGCCCCTCGCTGAATATATTCCCGGGTGAAGTAGTACTCCGGTAAGGACTCCAGACGCACGTCGCTGTACTCCATCACGGAGTAGCTTTTATCGTGGCGGGCCTCCTGCACCACGATTTTCGTCGGCCGCATTTTGCCCAGCACCATCCGGAAATCCTGGTAAAGCACCTCCTTCAGTAACTTGTCATCCAGTGAGTAATACGCTGCTTTATAAGGGCGATTGTCGCCGTCCGTCTCGACGTAATACATCACCTTTGGCCAGGTTACTTCAGGGGATTTACGCGTCAGGGAGAGCTTATAACAGCGCTTATCCCCACAGGGCTCTTGCCCTAACAGCGTGGCGTCGTAGGCATATTCGAAGTTGGTGACAATCACATCACCATTGGAAATTTGTCCGATCAGCCTTTGCTGGCGCGAAACGGAGATCGGGCGACGCAGTTCAGGCGTATAGAACCATAAGTCATACCAGTCCGAGAGCAGTACCTTTCCTTTATCGCGCGGGGGATAGATGAAGCGCGCCAGTGAACGGGCATCAGCCCTGGTTTCGCCTTCAGGCTTCATAAATCGCATAGAAATATCCAGAACCTGCTTACCGTCCGGCTTTGCTACGCCATCCTTGTATTCCGTTATGGTGGTGGTATAGCGAAAAGGTTTGTTCGGCGAGCGCACTTCATCAGCCCGACGAATAATTTCCAGCGCATTGTTATCAACAGATGTTGCCAACACGCATGCTGAAAAGAGCCACAAGCCGGAAAGTGCTCGCCTGATAAGTACTGTGTTCATTTCGTATCCTTACGAAAATTTAAAAGCATCCGAAATATTGAGTCTTGATGCGCGCAAAGCCGGAAGGATTGACGCTCCCGTGGCGGTTAATATTGGCAAAACCAGGGTGATCCAGATAAGCGAAGGGCTGTTGGTTTTGATAAATGCGGTATATCCCGTCGTCTGGCCCGGTGAAGGTGGCATTTCAATACCATACAAATTGATAACCGAGGCAATAATAAGCCCCAGCGTCAGACTCCCAATCGCACCGGTGATACCCACGAAGATCCCCTCCAGGAAGAAGAGACGCGTGACGCGAAGCGGTTTTAAACCGATAGCCCTGAGTGTGGTAATTTCGCGGGTACGCTCAATGATATTCATGGTCATCGCGTTGCTAATCATAAAAATCACGATCAGGGCGACAATGAGCTTAATAAAAAAGTAGATACCGGACAGCAGCCCCTCTACCTGTTGATAAAAAAGGGAGACCTCTTTCCACTCTTTTACAATCAGGGGAAGTTGGTGACTGGCAATAAACTGGCGCAATTTCGCAGCGAAGGCGGCGCTATCGTCATCCTTCAACAGGATCAACACTTTACTTACGCCGTCTGTGCCCATAATACGCTGGGCGGTGGGCAACGGCAGCTTCATAGCGACATCATCATAATCTTTAATGCCTGACGCAAAAATGCCTCTCACTTTGAGTGATAAGGCGCCCTGCCCCCCTCTGGTATTCACCACCATGGCATCCAGCCAGTCGTCATACTTCGTATTGAGCGTTTTCGCCAACCCGCTACCCAGCGTAATTTCGTCGGCCCGGATACGCGATAAATCGCTGCCGGAGATAATTTTGTCAAAAGACCCCAGTTTTAATGCCGGTAACGCTTCAATACCCAGCCCGGAAAAATAGCTGGAGGTTTCATTCTCGTACTGCGAGATCACACCGGTAAACTCCAGCTGGCCGGAGAGGGTCGAAATATTTTCGGCCAGTTCGGGCGTCTCCAGAATGGCCTGTTTCAGCTGAGGATAATTTTCAATCAGGCTTTTATTTTTATTCGATGTCTCAAAATAATTTTGGTTGTAGATCTGCACATGGCCAATGTTGGTGCGGATCGTCTGCTCTTTCAGGATCCAGAATGAATAGTCGATGAATCCGCCATACAGAAAAATCGACACGCCGCCCAGCACAATCGCGGCAATCGTCGAAAAAGAGCGACGCTTGTGGCGAAAAAGATTTAAAAATGCAAACTTCACATCCCGGAAGCGAAACAGCACGCACCCGAGGACGAAGAGCAGAATCAGCGCAACGATGATGTTGATGAATAAAACTTCCCTGGACATTTAGTTCCCTTTTACCATCGGTATTAATACCTGCGTGACTTCATTCATATCCCAAATCGGTGCAGTGTCAGAAATCAGCAAATCTGCTGCACCGGGGTTTTGCTGCCTGAGCTGCGCCAGAACCTCGTTGGCCTTTTGCGGCTCCTGACAGTCCTTCAGCGCGCGATAGCGCATAGCGTTTATATGCTCGATCAGCCCTGTATTGAATGCCGGGCGCTGTTCCAGCATGATCGCCGTATCCTTAAGCGTCACCACGCAGCGACCACTCCCTGCCGTATAGGCGTCTACCCGGGCGCGTAAGTAGCGCACAAGCAAATTATCCTCATGACTATCAACCGCCTCGTCGAGATAGAAAAAACCGGTCCTGGCATATTCATAGGCATGGATAAAGTCATTGGCAGTCGAATAATGTTCCGCCAGACGCAGGATGCCGTAAGCGTAAAAAATCAGTGATGTGACGTTTTTATTCGCTACATACTCCGCGAATAACTCATCATTCATTTTTGCCAACGCCTCAGGATGTGCCGGAAAACCGCTCTGCATAATTTTTTCTACTGTCGGAACGGTGGAAGCCAGCGTCGAACCGCTGAATATTGCACAGAGCAGGCACCAGCACAGAGTCAAATAATTACGCTTCAGACGCATTAACCAGCTCTCCATCTTTGATTTCAACCACCCTGTTTGCGCGCTCTTTTAACTGGCTTGAGTGCGTTGAAATAATGAACGTAGTACGGGTTTCCTGGTTAATTTTCAGCATCAAATCCAGAATCGCCTCGCCCGTTGCCAGATCGAGATTCCCGGTGGGCTCATCGGCAATAACAACCTGTGGCTCATGAGCCAACGCCCTGGCAATCGCCACGCGCTGTTGCTGCCCGCCCGACAGTTGCCCCGGTTTGCGATCCATAAAGCTGGCCAGCCCAACACTATCAAGAAAATGCAGCGCCCTCTCTTTCGCCTCTTTTTTAGTGAAGTGACCATTTAACACGAGCGGAAAAAAAACGTTATCGAACGCATTTAATACCGGCATCAGATTAAAGAACTGAAAAATAAAGCCAAGATGTTTGCCACGGATGACCGACAGTTGCTCCTCTGGCATTGTATTCAGCAATTTTTTCAGAAACATCACGGTTCCGGCAGTTGGTTTATCAATGCCGGAGAGAACGTTTAATAATGTGCTTTTACCGCTACCGGAAGGGCCACAAAGCGCCAGAAACTCCCCTTTCGCTATCTCAAGATTAATATCTTTCAGCGCTTCCACCTTTCCCTCGCCGGTGCCATAACTTTTGTAAATGTTATTTAATGAAATAGTCGGGAGTTCTTTAATTATTCCACTCATCGCGCTGTCGTTACTCCTTACAAAATTCAATATCGAAATAGCTGTAGCCAGCAAGGCGATCGGGAATGATGGTTCGTAATTTTCCCGCCTTAAGAGGATGCCGGTTCAGATATTCAAAACTCAGCGCAGGGGTCAAACAACCGCTGTTGCCGTAGATATCAACGAGATCGAGCGTGTCAGTTTTTGGTATGTCTGACCGGATCAGTAGATCTTTACGCAGGCCGGCGTAAGCGAAATGGTCAATTTCGCCTGTGCGCTCAATTTTGTCGGCCATAACGTATTCATTTCCGCTTACCCGGATATCGCTTTTATGCTGACTGAAAATAAAGCAACCTGTACGTTCCACCGTTAAGTTGACGTTATCTGTACTCTTTGCGCGGGCTGGCAGGCGCGTATGTTCGCTACCTTCGTCAGAAAAAACGAGCGATAACACCGAGCGGTACGCGGCACATATCACCACGTAATCAAACACGTCCCAGTGCAAATAATCCTGCGCTACACGCATTGCCTGGGTAAAGGCCTGTTTCTCGCCGCGAATTTTGCAGGTCGGCTCCCCGATCGCAAACTTTTTCACCAGATTCTTTGGCAGCGTATCGATCATTGAGATGTGCAAAGCGCTGTCGGTATTCTCAAACAGGCCAGACTCGCCCCAGGAATCTGCATAGATAAATGCTGTACGGGACTTCAACAGCTTCACACGTTCTTTAGGCGAGAGGGATTGCAGAGCATTGTCGCCGACCTTCTCAATCGCTTCGATGTAATCGCTGTATTTTGGATTACGGATCATCTCTCCGGGATAGATCTCCGGATCGGTTCCAAAACGTTTAAACCCCCAGCCTGCAGCATGGGTGTTTTGCAATCCCTGATGATACAGATTGACTTCCCGGACATTTAACCAGCTGGGCTGGTAGAAATAAAACTTGTCGTCTGGCTCGATAAGCGCAAATGAGGATAAATACATCTTACTCTTCCTTTTTATTTACCGAGCTGCGTCATCACTGCGCTAATAATAGAACCATCGACGCCTACACCTGTTTTTAAAAGGTGTTTTTTATCATGTTTTATGACACCGCAATCGACCAGCAGATACGGTGCCATAACATCGATAATCGTGTCGTTGCTCACCGCAGAAATAAGCTCATTATGGGTCAGTGAATGATGGCCAATAATTAAATCAACAATCCCTGAACCCGTAGGGGTATATCCCACCTGTCCTTTCCAGGCAAGAACGGGGATAACATGGCCATCGGTAAACATGCCTATTGCATTTGCTTCCGCTTTATCACTGATTGAAGAGCCGTTAGCATGAGGAATAATGGCACACAGGTCGTGCGGACTAATACCAGCATTTTTAATCGCTTTCTGCATAACTTTAAACATACTGGTACTGAGCCAGGTAATGTCGTTGCTTCTGCGCGCGCTAATCTGTGTATAGGCCGTTTGCAGACGGATGCCCTCCTCCACGCCTCTGGCCCGACGATGACTGGCGCTTTCCAGAAGGAGAGCGCTAAATCCCTCGGAAAAGAGTACGCCTTTACTGTTTTCACCAAATGGCTGAACCAGATGGCTGTCCAGCATAGACTGGGTTTCAAGAAACCAGATATCCTGCGTGGTAATTTGGGAGCAATTAACCACCAGTACTAAATCAACCCCACCATGCTCAATAGCCTGACAACCAAGATGAATCGCCGTCAACGATGAATTACTGGTGCAGTTCATATTGGGCGGTAAATATCGTAAGTGGTATTTACGTGCAACGTTGCCAGAAAACATATCCTGCGACATATTTGCTGCATTCAACTTCGCCAGCGATTTAACGAAAACAATATCTTCAACGTCGCTCTTATTATAAAGAGAATTAAAATGAATGGCGTCTACGCGTGGGCCAATGCCGGTCAGGTAGACACGAACATTGTCGCCCGCCAGGCATTGCGTACTCAGCATTGCCTGGTCGAGCGTTTTTTCAATCAGGGTATAAACCTGTTCTAATGCGCGCTCTTTTAAGTGTTCCAGCCTGCCGACATATTTGTTACTGTTAAAACCACATTTAATCGCTTCTTCATCAGATGCAAACCAGGGTTTTCTGTCAACACGCGCCCCTTGCTTTAGACGTTTAATTAACTGCGTACTGTCTTCAGCAAAAGACAAACAAGAGCTGAAACCTGAAATAATAGCGGCATTATCCACAGTGTTATCCTTTAATCACAAACGCGTAGTAGTTTCCACCTTCCGTTGCGCCCACAAGTAAGACGTGCTTAAGTGCAAGACGTAAAGGTTCGCGAACAAAATTAATTCGCTTATCAAAAAACTCCCCGGTATAAGGAATTGCGGGTACAGACTGTTTCTTAAAGCAGTCAATAATAACGGCGAGATTGAGTAAACCAGCGGCAGAAGGCACAAAACCGAAGCAGGCATTGTAGTTAACGACCGGAACGTCCGGGTTGGCCTCGATCAGCGTTTTGCAAATAGCAGAGATTTCAACCTGGGCACTGTCGACATTGCCATTACTGGTGCCACAGACCAAATCGATCTCTCCAGCAGTGATGCCTGCATCAGCCAGCGCGCGTTCAATAGCCAGCGCCATGGCATCTGATTTTTCATCAAGCATTGAGGCATCAAAGTAGCTGTTGCTGCAGGATTTACCATACCCCACCACTTCCGCCAGGACGTCAGCGCCACGCGCTGCAGCCGTTTGCGGATCTTCCAGCACCAGCATGCACGCCCCTTCGCCAGGCACATAACCTTTTGGCTCTTTGCCATAGATTTGATAGTCGCTGGCATTAGAAGTCATATGGATTTTTTGCGTTACCGCGTCCATATAGAGCGACATAGAAGGGAAATATTCATCCGCGCCACCGACAATAACCTGTGGTTGCAGATTTTGACGCACGACTTCGTAACCGTAGGTCAGGGCACCTAATGCCGCATTCTCACCGGTCGCCAGCGTGGTCGTATAGCCTTTGATGCCTTCAGAGATGCCGCAGAAGGTTGGGATCGAGTTCATCAGTGAGCCCGGGAATTCTGAAGTCCGCACCTTACGTGGATCGGGTTTCAGGCTTTGCAGATATTTATAAGTTGTCTCCTGCGGACCACGGGACATGCCCATGATCATCCCAAGCTGATCGCCATCGCGTTTGATTTTCCGCTTCGCCTGCTCCAGCGCTTCGTTCAACGCGATCAGGGCAAAGGTGCCGCCACGCGTGGCTTTACGCGGGTCAAAGCGACGAAGATGTTTGCGCGGCTCAAGACCGGTCACCTGGAAGGTTTTAAAGTTTCCTTCCTCTTCCGGCAGCTTTGCGCTGCTGAAGCTGTACTCCTCACCAAACAGTTCGGCAAACTGACTGGAGTTATCCAGAACACTGAGCAGCTCTTTTGCTTCTTCCAGCGTATCATCAGGGAACGTAACGCCGCTCAGTTCGACCTTGCTATGGCGCTGCCAGACGCCTTCGAGGATTTCGTTGAGCGAATGACCGATCGCCGAGACAACTCCTATACCTGAAATCGCCACTCGCTTGCTGTCGTAGGAAGTGACCGGAACAGTACAAGGTTCCATGCTCAGGATCATGCAGCAGTTATTGCCGCCGAAGGCATAGTTGTTCTTCATAAACACGTTGATTTTCTGCTCGCGAAATTCATTCGGTACGTAATCAAGATCGCAGTTAGGACGTGCTTTGGAGAAATTCAACGTAGGCAGGACGCAGTTATCTGGCAGCGTAGCCAGGCACGCAATCAGTTCAACAATCCCTGCCGCACCGATGTTATGACCGAAGTAAGATTTTGTAGAACTGACTAACAGCTTCTCATTGTTGGCAAAGACCTTTTTCATCGCCATCGTTTCGATGCGATCGTTCGCTTCGGTACCGGTGCCATGTGCGTTAACGTACTCAATCTGGTCCGGCGTGACGCCGGCATTTTCCATCGCTTTATACATCACCTGCACAGCACCGCTGGCACGAGGATCTGGCCCGGTTTCGTGGAATGCGTCGCAGGAGGTGGCGTAAGAGAGAATTTCACCATAAATGGTGGCGCCACGGGCAACGGCATGTTCGTACTCTTCCAGCACAACGGCCCCAGCCCCTTCGCCAATGGACATCCCGGACTGACCTGAGAATGGCGTACAGGTTTCCGGATGCATCACATTCAGCGCATAGAAACCAGCAAAGGTTGGTAGGTAAATAGGCTCCGTGCCGAGGGCGAGCATCGTTTTGCTCTTACCGTTCTGGATATAGTCAAATGCCATGCCGATTGCGTTAGGGCTGGCGGTGCAGGCGGTAGCTACCAGTTCCACGCCGCCCTTCAGGCCGAGCAGCGTAGACACACTGGAACAGCAGGAAGAGAAGCCACCCGAAAAAAGCGCCTTTCGCAAAGAGAAATCAGCAATTCGCTGCTCAAAGAGTGGCAAAAAGGCTTCAGTGCCTGCCGAAGAGACACCCACGATCATCCCGGTTTCTTTGAGATCGGCTTTCTTTCCAAGCAGGCCAGCCTGATTTAACGCATCTTTGCCCACTTTGTATGCCCAAAGCGCAGCGTTATCGAGTGATTCGACAATCCCTTCGGGGAGTTCCGAATAGTCGATATCATGCAGTACTTCAGCAGCTCTTGCGCCTTCGAACCATTTTGCAAAGCGCTCACTATCCGCGACGCCATTGCGTTTATTCAGAAGAGCCTCTCTGAAATCCTGCATATTTTCAGCCAGGGATGACAAGATTCCCATCCCGGTAATGACAACTCTTTTCCTGTTTATCTTCATAAAAGTTACTACCAATATTTACAGAGAATTGACAGCGGACAGATACCTAACCGGGCAATGGCAACCGCTTATTTTTCTGTACGCCGGTTCTGTTATTTAATTCAAAGCACTTTTGTTTTTTGAGGTATCAACAAAGCTGTGCTCGGTCGGGTTCACCAGCATGCTCAGGTTATAAATAAATGGCATGCTTTTGGTTTTTGCCTCGACGACTTCGGTGTGTGTTTGAATGGCGTAACCGCTAATATCTGACCAGGCGTAGTCATAATCCAAAAGCGTCAGAGCAATAAAGCATTGCAGCGCCGGAGAGAAGATAGCTTTAACAACTTTGCCTACAACCTGCCCCTCGGCTAAGACGGTGTCGCCAGCCTCAATGCCAGCACATTCACCTTCAACGATCATGGCAATGATCTTGTGCTTAACGCTGCTGTGGGATAACGCTTCTGCTGCCTCTTTACCGACGAAACTCTCTTTGTCGTACTGGACAGCCCATTGCATTTGCAACTCGACAGGGTTCAGCCCATATTCAGCGTAAAACGCCGCATTCCAGCCTGGGTTTTCCACTCGCACCAGTTTCTGATAATCCAGACCACCGGTTTGCATCAGATACTTCTCGCCGATTTCAAGCAGCTTCAACCACTGCTCAACCAGCTGTTCTTGTTGACCTATAAGGGTGTAAGCAAATTCCCCATGCTTTCCGCAACGGAAAATAATTAAGCCCTCATCGGTATTCATATACTCATAATAAGGCAGACCGATGATATCGAAGCCGTGAATCTCTGACATCATCTCCCAGGAATAAGGTCCCTCGAGCATAATTGCGCCCCAGTTCTCATCACGCATATCCTGGATCTCTGGCGTTTCCTGAATATCCAGTTCATCCGCCTTTTCAAGAAGCTTATTCAGGCTCGCGATGATCTCCGCTGCCGGGAGCTCTTCCGACATGATGTAATAGCCGTCGGAAGTGCAAAGCACATAGACGTCGCCGCGCACTGTGCCATCTTCATTAAGCACCAGTGAGTAAATTCCCTGCTCATCGCGAATGATAGAAATATCCGCTGAAACCAGATTGTTCACCAGCATCCAGGCATCTTCACCCATTACGCTGACTATTGACATATGTGAATAATCAACCAGCAGCGCATTTTCGCGTACGGCTTTATATTCAACAAGCGGATCATGATATGCGGACGGAACGGATTGATTATTGTAAACGCCCAGAACGGCGTTATTTTTCATGTGAATATCAGAAAGAGATTTCATGCAAAATTCCTTTTAAGCGCTAATCCTGTTAAGCGTTTTTCTTCTGGATAACAAATGTTGCCAGGCTATTAATGCTCCGCATATAAGATGGGTCATCACTTTCGCTCACCTTAATGTCGAAAACTTTATCTAACAGCACAACGATTTCTGTCGCATCCACAGAGTCCAGTTTCAGGCCATTGCCAAACAGCGCAGTGTCGTCATCAATCTGTGATTCATCACGTTGAATATTTAGCCGCTGAATGATTTCAGTTTTAATCGTCAGCAAAACGTCTTTGCGCTGTTCAATATCGTCATTCATAGTAGACATAATTCAAGTCCCTTTTAGGATTAATATATTTCACGGAAATTAATAATGGTTCCATGGCTTATCAGCTTTTTTCCCACGTTGGCCGTAACGGAATAGTGCTTGAAACCATTGCTATCAGAAAAAGCCAATTTACTTGTAACTTCGATAGAGTCGCCAGGGTAAGCGATCTCTTTAAACTTCAGATTTTGCGCGGCAAGAACCCCCCGAACCTGAGCTCTACGGGTACGAATAATGTCCAGCATCTCATTGCTGGTAATGCGTGCATGGATATCCCGCAGTGATTTCAGCTCTTCGTTATATCGCTCAGCGTATATATCGCAGATATCCGTAAAGAACGAGAGATACTCACTAGCCTGCCCAAAAATCTCAGAAATAATCACACCAGGCATTATCGGATCGTCCGGAAAATGCCCCAATAAATATGGATCATTATACGTTACGTGTTTGACGACTTTTACATAACCGTTTTCGCCATATTTAAAATCATCAATTCTGTCGACCATCATCAGGGGCTGACGCCAGCCCCCCATCTCAAGGAAAATCTTTGAAGGAATACTGTATTTAGACATAAATCACCGCATAACCAGGCCGCCATCGATGACGATAGTCTGGCCAACGATATAACTTGAAGCAGAAGAGCTTAACCAGACAATGGTATTGGCAACCTCTTCGCATTTACCCAGACGGCGTAAAGGAATGGATTGGGTGACACCACGCACCACGGTGCGCGAAACTTTTTTAACCATTTTGGATTCGATCATCCCTGGAGCCACCGCATTTACACGTACACCGAAATGAGCGACTTCCGCAGCCAGGGTTCGGGTGAAGCCAAGGATTGCAGCTTTTGAGGCACTGTAATTAATCTGGCCGACGCTCGGGACAATGGCCGCAATCGACGACACATTGACAACCGCTGGGCTTTCAGAGGAACGGAGCAGACTCATCGCCTCTTTGGTCAGGCGGAAAATACTGAACAGATTCGTTTCCACAACCTGGCTAAAATCTTCAAAACTCATCGAAGCAAAGAGGGCATCTTTGACAATACCGGCGTTATTGACCAGTACATCGATCTTACCGGCAACGTCAGAGAGGTGATGGCATAACGCAGTAACGCTTTCCGGGTCGGCTAAATTGCATTGTAAAACATGCATGTTATTTCCTGCCGGATGGGTCTCTTTCAACTCCATCAACTGTACCGGATTTGAATTATATAACGCATAGACACAGCAGTTCTGGTCAAGGAATTTGGCACAGATCGCAAGACCGATATCGCCACTGGCTCCAGTTACAAGAACCGCTTTTTCGTTAAGATCATTAAACTTGTACATAGTCAGTGAGAACCATTAAGTTAATAAAGAACCACTGCCGCTATGGCATGGGTCCGACAATGTGAGATGCTGAGGGACGATTGAGTGAGTCCTTTTTCATCGAGCATCTCTTTCATTCTTCCCGTAAAAATAAACTGTGGACAGCCATAGTCATCATGAATGATTTCAATATCATGAAATCTAATGCCATCGCGAAAACCATATCCGAGTGCCTTTACTGCGGCTTCTTTCGCCGCCCAAAATCCAGAAGCCCGCTCATAATTGGGGTCGGCCATATTAATTTTAATTATTTCTTGTTCAGTATAAACGCGCGTAAGAAAGCCACTGTCACCGTGACCAATCGCCCGGCTAATACGCGTAACTTCTACAATATCCGTACCGATACGCATGATACCGCTAATCCTTAACTATATCTGATAAGAAAAATTGAAATTAATATTTGCTTTATCGACACTCAGCTCGCCGGGATATTTCAACGGTGTCGAAACTGAAACGTCATACTCAAGGCTTTTAAGACTTCCCTGAAGACCTATCGCACTACCGACGATGAATTCATCACCGTAATAGTTGTCCTCTTTTATTTGTGCTAAATCGACGCCAACATAATAGTTTGCAGGCAGAAATCCTAAAGAGCGATACAGCGTATTTTGAACAAAGAAACCGTTGTTACCGGTGAGACCTACACTATTTTCAAAACCACGAACGCTCCAGCGATCGCCTATCGTTAATTGATCCTGCAACGTCAACTCATCCGGGGTGTACTGGGAGAAAAAATTCATACTATAAATACTATTATTAAAAAGCTTCGTGTAGTTCCCTTCAAAATTATAAAGTTGGCTAACGGAACTCACGTCGCCATAAACCATGTCTGGTGTTTTTTCCCCGCCGAACCATGTCAGGAAACGCTGCCATGACAGCGTTGCGCCTAAATTACCATCTGCAAGCTGCTGTTTATAGTTGATGCCGAACTTGACGTTACCCATATTACGTTTCTGTAACGCCAGCTCTTCACCTGCGATCTTATAATTATAGTTCCTGCGTATAAATTCCGCGTTGCCCGTCAGTTTTCGGCTGCTGTCGCGATAAATTGTTCGCGCTGCCTTTGCACTCCAGTATTCGCTGTCGCCCACATAGTCCAGTGTTGCCCATGCGAGCGGAATGTTTTGCTTTGACTTACTCTTACTGTAGTAAAAATAATAATTCCAGTAATTTACAGGTAATGAGTAGTAAGTGCTTATGTTTTCATATTGACCAGTGGTACTCTTGGTACCAGCCAGATAAAAAAGATCGCTGGATTTCAATGCATTGAAAAGATAACCAATAACCGAGGCGCGGTAACGCCCTGTTGCTTCATCCCCCCAGTTATCGTAAATTGCTTTTACACTCCATTTTTTAGCGCGGTGAGTGTTAATCAAAACATTACTAAAGCCGTTCCTCGATCCCGGTTCGATATCGATTTTAACGTTGACGCCAGGTACCTGCTGAAGATTTTCCAGTCCCTGTTCAATATCACGGATATTCAGGATATCGCCTTTCTTGAATGGCAATATCCAGGGCAAGATATCATTTCCCTCAATAATAATCTTGTCGATACGACCAGCATCAACAGTAAGTTTCAACTCACCAGATGAAATATTTTGTGAAGGAATATCGATACGGGTAGTAATATAACCTGCATCAATATAATAATCCTGCAAAGCCGTAGCTATTTTATTAATTCCAGTCGGCCCCACACAGCGCCCGATTACCCTCTTCTTGATACTATTTTCCACCGTTCTCTTTAGAAAATTGTTATCCAGAATAAGTTTTTTTATGATAAAGCAATTATTTTCGACTGGAATATCATCCAGTTCAAACGTTTTGAGTTTAGCGTTAGAGTAAACATCCTTCTTATCAATCTTTTGCTCATGATAAGTATTGTTATCTGCATTTTTTTGCTGAATTATCAATGCATCAACACTTGCCTTTGCTGATATATGAAAGAACAACAAAGTGATTGCACAAAAGATTTTAAATCTCAATTCCATTGATTTACTCGGTACAAATTGAAGGCAGCAGCATTAAACAATGCCGCTGCCTTGTTTATGATTTACATTCCTACAAGGGTACCGGTGTTAGTTGTCTTTTCTGACTCCAGTTCGAAACCATAAAAACCACCTAAGACCGCATCTTTATCGCTGTTAACTACATTTTTCGCAGTAACTTTAGCGACACCGTAGCTCAGCATATTGAGATAGTTATAGATATCCCCTGCTGTTTTTGCGATTAAAGAATAATCGCTTACAATGTTCCCGTAGTTGACAATATTGTTTACTGCATTCATAACAATATATTTACCAAGCATATTACTGTTTTTAGTATTTGTAATATACTTCTCGGTATCCACGGTTAAAGTCGATCCTGCAACAATGTCTTTATAATTTTCAATACCATTCTGGGCATTAATTGTCAGCGCTTTGTCAGCAGAAAGCGTATTCCAGTTATAAAATACCCCGTTCAGAACAGTTAGAGTGACATCACCTTTACCGCTAATCCAGCCAGGGTTAGTCAAGCTGTTATCAATGGTAAGGTTCAGATTTTTATCTGAGGCAATAACACCTGTTGCGTTATTGCTTTCCATGCTTCCATTACTCAGATTTTCCAGTTTGGCAGCTTTGATATCAAGATCGCCCGCACTGTATACCGTTGCATAATTATTGTAGAAAACGCCAGCCGCATTGATATTGCTTTCAGCACCACTGATTACCTGCGCATAGCTATTATCAAAGACACCTCTGGAGTTTAATGTCAGAGGACCTTTCTCAGCGATCAAGTTACTATTGTTGTTGTAAACGTTCTGAGCAGTAAGAGTAACACCTTCCTTACCACTCATCCCGCCAATACTATCGGTCAGTCCGAAGTATGCACCATGCGTGCGATTAAAGTTATTACCATTTCTGTTATCAACGTTACCGTTGGCATTAACAGTAAGAACTTTATCAGCTGCAATCAATGCATTATTATTGTTAATTACTGATTTGGAATCGACAGAGACATTCTTACCCGCGATGAAGCCATTATTGTTATCAACGCTATTGGCATTCAGAACGATATCCCCCCAGTTACTGGTGACCGATCCTTTACTGTTATCAAACGAGCCTTCAAGAGAAATGGTGATATCTCCATTGCTGCCGATCAGGCCGTTATCATTGTTAAGATTATTTCCTGCAATCGTAATCTTGCCGCCCGAAATAATATTGCCATAATAGTTATCAATATTATTGTTAGCAGAAACAAGAGACATATTTCCTGTCTGAGAACGTAACGTCCCTCTGGCATTACCAATTTTGCCTGTTGTGTTAATACTTAAGTCACCCTTAGCATCAATGATAGAGTTATTATTATTAACACTATTAGCAGTAATCGTAACGTCACCGTAACCAACCAGGTTGAGATAATTATTCAAATTACCTTTGGCTGTTATCGTCATGTCAGAATCGCTGACAATACTATTACGGTTAGTGATATCATTGCTCGCTTTCATAACGATATCATGACCAACAATATTACTGTTATTGTTGTTCACAATAGAACGTTTAGAATCAAGGGTCAACGTATCACCAGCGGAAATATCTTTGTAATTCTCAATACCATTTAAGGAAGTTATGGTCAGAGATTTATCGGCCGCGATCGTATTACGGTTACTGATTTCACCTTTAAGAATGTTAAGAGTGACATTTCCCTTACCACTGATCCAGCCGGTGTTGTTAAGATTGCTATCAACGTTCAAGAGCAGATCTTTGTCTGAAGCGATTATACCGGTTGCATTGTTATCGAGGAAATTACCGTTACTACTAATAGTTAAATTATTTGTATTGATGCTAAGATTGCCAGCGCTGTAGGTAGTCGCATAATTATTATTAAACGTATTACCCACTTTTATAACAGCATCTCCACCGCTTACAAATTGTGCATTGTTGTTATAAAAATTGTTTCTTGTTAGCAGATCAACCGAACCTTTTTCAGAAACAATGCGACTATAGTTATTATAGATATTGGTTGCGGAAAGATTGATGCCTTCCTTACCAATCATGCCACCATTCTGCTGCGGCATACCAAAATAGAGTCCAAAATAGTTGCCAAAATTATTACTATTACGGTTATCAATGTTCGAACCTGCATTCACCGTCAGTTTTTTATTGGCAACAATAAGTGCAGTATTGTTGTTCAACTCACCCTGAGTATCGATGAGGATATTTTGCCCGGTAATAAAACCACCGTGGTTATTGACGTTATTCGCCTTAAGCACCACATCGCCTTCTTCAGAACTCAAGACGCCGATGTAGTTTGTCAGATTCCCCTCTACGGTGACATCTGTACCCTGCTTGCCGCTGATACCGCCGTTGTCATTGCGAACAGCGTTACCTTTCACTAACGTTTTGGTGTTGGACATCACCTTGCCTGCCTCGTTGTCAATCAGGCCGCTACTTTCCAACGAGACATCGCCATTGGATGCAATCTGTCCACCATTGTTATTGATTGTTTTCGCGACAATCTTAACCCCCGTTTCAGAAGCAATGCCTAATGTATCAGCACTGTTCGTGTCCGCGGTTTTGGTTGTTTTATTATTGATAGCATTGGCCGCGGTGATATCAATACGGCCGCTTGCAGAACGGATCAGTCCTTTGTTGTTATCGATATTACCAAGGCTGTTAATGATGATGTCGCCGTTAGTTTCTAATATCCCATTATTGTTGTTGAGATATGCAGAATCCAGATCCATGTATTCACCACGAATCTGACCATTGCTGTTATTCAGCGTTCCGGTCTTTAGCACGACAATTCCGGCCTCAATACCTACAGTGTTTCCTTTACCGGCATTAGTCAGGGTATTGTTATTGGTATCAACAGCTAACAGTCCGCCAGCAGCAATCTTGCCGTTCGTGTTATCGATGGCGCCGCTGTTCACATAAACGTCAGCTAAAGTGGAGATTTTCCCCGCTCGGGTATTGATGATGTTGTTCTTATTGGTATTGATCGAGATCGTTTTGTTAGAAGCAATTGTGCCTGTCGTGTTATCCAGCGAGCCGTTCGTCGTTAAATTAACGGCACCTTCAGACTTAATCTGCGCGTTATTATTCAGCAGCTGGCCATTAGCATCGATAGTGATGCCTTTCTCCCCCCCGACAATCACGCCCAGGTTACGGACACCTACCCCGCTTTCGGTGCTGACCAGATTGATTTTATTGGCATACATCCCGCCTAATTTAGCGACATCAATACCATTACCGTTACGCGTACCCGTTGCGGTTACTTTCCCGGTGACCTCGCCAGCAGCGTTTACGTAGTTATTCCCCGCTACCACGTTAAGTTCATCGGCAGAAACTTTGTCATTGATAACAACGCTACGTGAAAGGATCTCTGTTGGGCTGGCATTATGCAGTTTGCCCAAAGTAATGGTGCCGCCATTGACGCTAAAGCCATTCAATTCATCATTTTGAATATCTGGCTTACCGGTAGTCAGCGTCAATTTACTGGTGTTAATGCTACCCCCACCGCTCACCGTGATGCCATTCGGGTTCGCAATGATTAAACCCGCTTTATCACCGGCAACTTCCATCATGCCATTGATGGTTGTCATGTTTTTTGAGGTAACTTCGTTGAGAATGACCTTAGCAGTGCCCCCACTCAGATTGCTGTTTCCCTGGATATCACCGCCTAATAGCGTACTGGTGGCTGAAGCGCTGTTATTGAAAATGAGCCCTTTTTTATCAACGTTCAGATTGTCCCAAACGTTATGTGATAAACCGCTGCTGTTTGCCTTATTAATGTCCACAACCGGTACGCCGTTGGCGTTGTAGATTTTGCCATTTTTCATGGATAAATCTGCTGAATGTGCGACTGCAGGTAAGGCTAAAATCATCGCAATCGTTAGCGGAGCTAGCTTAATACTCACTCGTTGTTGAAATTTCTCATCCAAAGAAATCATGCTTTTGTTCCCTTTTTAAAAACTTTCTGGTCTTGTTATCTGAATTGAGCCTCTTTTTTCCTAATCTGAATAAACCTGACCAAGAACCCAAAAAAGTACACCGCATCAGAATCAACAATTAAACCAGAGCCACCCGGCGAGCCTGCTCAGCGACAGTTCCCGTTTAAAGTGACATTAAACGTTATTGAATACTGTTGTGGTCTTTCAGATATGGGATCAAGTAAGACCACCGCCAAAATTAACAGGAGCAGACTCGCGTCACAACCTACTGATGTTTAAATAGGAATCTACCAATACTATAGATTTCTCTTACTGCCTGGAAAAATAATTGATGCAAATATCATTCACGAAATACATTCCATGAGATTTATATTTATTCAAAATCGATTAATAAAAAAACAATTGCAACCTGAAATTACAAGGGTGGTAATATATTAACGATGACAATGATATTATTATTTATTCCCTTTTTATTTCGCTGTAACAGACCAGACCTGCACATCACTTCCTTCGTTCATTCAACAATCAGGTAGCTGATACGTCAGCAACTGCGGCCAAATTGCCGCCCAGTCCGACCCATGAGCCATCCCATCGATCGTCTCAACCCGCGTACATTCCCCCCCTATCGCCTGCTGAAAATGCCGGGCAACAGCGGGCGGCACGGTGGTGTCTTCTCCACCGCTGAAATGTATTTGCGGCAGTGTGCGAAGCGCGGGAACGCTTTCGATGGCATTCGCAGCATTGGGCATCGGAGTGACATGATGCAAAGCATTCACATACGCCACGTCGAGATTGCCCGCCACCGTGCGCAGAGAACGCACATCGCTCCGGCGTGCCGCCAGCAGCGCGGCAATATTGCCGCCTCCGGAGTAGCCGATCAGATCGATTTTCACTCCCGGATAGCGTGCCACAGTCCGTTCAACCGCCGCGTTCATCGCCTCAATAACCGCAGGCGAGAAACGTTCGGAAGTCCAGATATTGGCCCGGCAACTGGCCGGCAAAGGCGGCCCGATAAACTGGCAGGGCCGGGCCAGATAAAGCACATTGGCATGGCTATCCGCCGCCGCCAGCATCAGGCCAACTGGATTACGAGGTGTCGGATTATCCGAGGGTGTGAAGCGGTTTTTCCAGGCAAAGCCATCCCCCTCGATATAGACCCGCAAAGAAACAACCGGAGGCGTGATTCGATGCCAGCTGGTAATCGGGAAGGGATCTGTATCAAACTTCTCACTGATCAGACCACTCTCCCTGGCGATTTTTTGTACGACACCCTGCGGATTGGCTGAAATACATCCCGCCAATAATAAAGATAAATTAATCAATACCGTTCCCTGCAATAAGTGAGGATATATCCTCATTCCGCCACCAGCCTTAAGTCAAATTATAAACATTACAAAAAATATGCAATAAATTCGCCCTGAAATAATTAAGCAGGACTTATTGTTTTCAGCAACGAATTGTATATTCTGCGCCCGAAGATATCGGATTAATCCGAAGAGATCGCCACAACCTTTGCACAATCATCGCTACTTATGACGGAATACCATGGAAAAGAAACGCCTTAGCCAGCTGATCTCCCTGCTGGTTGCATCGACGGCTGCGCACGCCTTCGCAACGTCTCCCGAGTTAATTATCGACACGCCAACGAGTAATATTCAGATCGCTGACGGAAAAGAGCTGGTGCATATTACCCATGCGGGAAGTATCACCGGCACCCCTACCAATGCCTTAACCGTGAACGCGGGCGTCACTGTAACGACACTTACCAATGATGGGATGATTAGCGACACCGTTGATAACCCATTATTGTTAAACAACAATATTGTTCAGATTGATGGAACAATAAATACGCTAAACAATAACGGCACCATCTCCAGCCAGAGCCTGTATCAAAACGGCAGCGTCGTGGCGGTGGGTGCGACGGGGGTGATTAACACCTTCACTAACAGCGGCACGCTCGAGAGGGTTTCGGGCTCTTACAACCTTTTCGGGTATAACAACAACGGTACCTTGAGCAATGCCGGGACTATCGGCACCCTGGTTAATGCCGTGGATGGCAAGATTGTGGGCTATCGCGGCATCAACAATCAGGGCACCATCGACAACCTGAATAATGCCGGCCTTATCTCTTCTGTGAATAACGATAACGGCATATTCATGGGGCAAAAAGGGGCCATTTTTAACAGCGGTACGATTGGCTCCCTGCATAACACCGGAACAATTGAAGGCGGCACGACCGATTATTACGGCAGCTCCGGGATCATCAACCAGGGCATCATTAACGCTATCGTTAATGATGAGAAGATTAACGGCAGCTCCTTCGGCATTATCAACTCCGGCACCCTTAATACCCTTGTTAATAACGGTAACATCACCGCCAACGACACCGCTGTCTATAACAACAGCAATAACAACAGCGTTATTGGCTCCATTGTGAACAACGGTGAAATCTCGGGTAACTGGAGCGGGATTTACATCTGGAACTACAACAACCAGGGCAACACGGAGATCGTCAATAACGGCCTGTTAAGCGGCGGGGGCTATGCCCTGTTTGTTAACGGTAATAATAGCGACACGGTAACCCTCACCAATACCGGCACCATTACCGGTGATATTTACTCCACCAGCACGGCACCATTAACTCTTAACGGTGGCACCACCATGGGCACGCTGACCGGCATCGACGGCGCGACGGGCACCATTACTGGCTCTAATGTCACATTTGGCAGCGGCTCGCTGCTGCTCAACGATAATGTCAGCACGTTTAGCGTTATCCCTGAGTATGGCCTGATGGCAATGCAGATGAGCGACGACATTGAAGTGACGACCGGCACCGTACTGAACGAAGCCGCGTCCCTTCAGGTCAATAACAGCATCAACATTCTGGGTGATTATCATCAGAAAGCGGCCGCAACGCTCATCTCCGGCATCTCCGATCTGGCCGAGGCTAACGGCGATGTGCTTGCCGACGCCGGATATGGTCGTCTGAACGTCAGCGGTAATGCCACTATCGACGCGGGCTCCAGCATCAATCTGCTGCGCACCGGCAGCACCTATAAGTTCGCTGAAGGGCAGCGCTATGTGGTCATCAACGCCAGTGGCGCCCAGACCGACTACCATGCCGATCAGCTGAACTATAAAGCGCTCGGCTACCGTGGTGCGGTCAACGGCACCGTGTATGAAGATGCGACGAGCAAGGCGCTGGTGTTAACCCTGGGCGCAGAGCCGGTCACTCCCGATCCGGTAGAGCCACAGCCCCAGCCTGAGCCGACGCCAGAAGTGACCCCGCCTGTGGTGACCGAGCCTGAGATCGCCCCGCCGGTCGTTACGACCCCGGCACAGCCGACCCAGCCTGCGCCAGCGGAACCTACACCTGCTCAGCCGACCAAACGGGGCTATGCCACTATCCCAAGCGCTACCGCGTCACTGGGCGGGCTGGCGAGCTACTCCGGTATCGCCTCACCGCAACTGCTGAATTTGTATAACGCCTCGCTGGCAATTGAAGGTAAACAGGAGGCGAACCGCGTTGGCGAGCGTCTCTCTACCAGCCAGAATCTCAACACCAGCTCAGCGGCAACCGTTGCCATCTCTACCGCTCAGGCCGTAGTGGGTGCTCACATCGATGCCGTGCGTAATCCACAGGCCTCCGGCGTGAGCGGGGTGGCAACCGGTGATGACTACGCAGAAAACTGGATTGTCTGGGGTCAGCCGTTCGGCGGTTATGCCCGCCAGCAGAGCAGTGACGACGTGAGCGGTTACTCAGCGAAATTTGGCGGCCTGATCATCGGTGCCGACCGTGCCCTGGGTGACGCCTGGCGTCTGGGCGCGGCGCTGAACTACAGCAACACCTCCGTACATGGTAAAGACAACCTGAGCGGCAACAACTCCACCGCCGATAACTATGGGGTGATTGGTTATGCGGCCTACACCGGCAATCCGTGGTATCTGAACCTCTCCGCGGGCCTGAACCGTCAGAACTACAGCTCCGTTCGCCGCGCCGATTTCACCGGTTTCTCCGGCGCGGCGCACGGCAAGTTCAACGGCCAGTCGGTCACTCTGCAAAGCGAGCTGGGTTACCCGATCACGCTGCCAGCCGACGTGGTACTGACCCCGCTCGCGGGCCTGACCTACGGTTATCAGCATGTGGAGGGCTACAGCGAAACTGGCGGCAACGGGATGGCGCTGGATGTCAGCAGCACCCATACGCAGTCGGTAGTCAGCGATATCGGCGCCCGCCTGGAGAAGAGCTTCTCCACCGGTCTGGGTAATCTGACGCCGTTTGCCCAGCTCTCCTGGATCCACCAGTACGATAACCGCCAGGTCAGCAGCCATGCGACCTATGCCGCCGATGCCGTGGGTGAAACCAGCTTTATCACCAAAGGAGCTTCACCGGTGAAAGATATGGCCGGCGTAGCTATCGGCACCACGCTCTATGACGCCAACGATCTGAGCTTTGACGCGCGTTACGACCTGCAGGCCGGCGAGCGTTACCAGGCGCACACTTTCAGCCTGCGTTTACGCAAGTCGTTCTGATTGTTATGTCCCTTCAACGGGGCCCTCAGGGGCCCCGTTTTTTTACCCGGGTAAAACATTATGTTTTTAGCACACCAGCAGGCATCCCGTTGAGCGCATAATCTTATGCGCTCAGTTCGTTAAACCGTTCACGGAACAGCTGCTACACTGCCTCAACACCTCCACAAAAAGGCAGATCAACATGTCCGAGAATAACTACCAGCCAGCGAAAGTCTGGGAATGGAAGCAGAACAACAGCGGCGGCGCGTTCGCCAGCATCAACCGCCCAATCTCAGGCGCCACTCACGAGAAAACCCTGCCGGTCGGTTCACATCCGTTGCAGCTTTATTCACTGGGTACGCCAAACGGCCAGAAGGTCACTATTCTGCTGGAAGAGCTGCTGGCGCTCGGCGTTACCGGTGCGGAATATGACGCATGGCTGATCCGCATCGGCGAAGGCGATCAGTTCTCAAGCGGGTTTGTTGAGGTCAACCCGAACTCTAAAATTCCGGCCCTGCGCGACCACTCCACCACGCCGCCAACCCGGGTGTTTGAGTCCGGCAATATCCTGCTCTATCTGGCGGAAAAGTTCGGCCACTTCCTGCCAAAAGATCCGGCTGGACGAGTGGAAACCCTGAACTGGCTATTCTGGCTGCAGGGCGCTGCCCCGTTCCTTGGCGGCGGTTTCGGCCACTTCTATCACTATGCCCCGGTAAAAATCGAGTACGCCATTGATCGCTTCACCATGGAAGCCAAACGTCTGTTCGACGTGCTGGATAAACAGCTGGCGCGGGGTCGCTACGTGGCGGGTGAAGAGTACACCATCGCCGACATTGCCATCTGGCCGTGGTTTGGCAGCGTGGCGCTGGGCCAGGTTTACGGCGCGGCAGAGTTCCTCGATGCCGAAAGCTACAAGAACGTTCAGCGCTGGGCGAAGGATGTCGCCAGCCGTCCGGCGGTGAAGCGCGGGCGTATCGTCAACCGCACCAATGGCGAGCTGAGCGAACAGCTGCATGAGCGCCATGCGGCGAGCGATTTTGATACCAACACTGAAGATAAACGTCAGGGCTAACCCCTGTGCCGGGCGGGCCACCGCCCGGCGACGATCAGATTACGTTGAGTTTCCCCACTACGGCATTATTGGCCTACCCGGCAAACCGCGCAGCTGGCAGTATCCCCAACGTCTCACTGCATATTTATAAGGGAACAGCCATGAAAACCATGAAAATCACCTTGATGATCGGCGCGCTGATCTTCTCTGCTACCAGCCTGGCGGCAGATAAAACCGCTACCGGGGCGCTGGTGGGTGCCACCATCGGCGCAGTAGCCGGGAAAAGCGTAAAATCCACCGTCGGTGGCGCGGTGGTTGGCGCGGGTACCGGGGCAATGTTTAAAAACGGTGAGAAAGGCAAAGCCGCGCGTAAGGGGGGAGCCATTGGTGCCGCTGTAGGGGCTGGTGCAGCCGCCGTAACCGGCAATAGCGTTCTCAAAGGCGCCGCCCTTGGCGCAGGGGCGGGCGGCCTGGTCGGCGAAGCGACCCACTAATAAAAATGCCAGGTGATTATTCCACCTGGCTTTTTCAGGCCCCTCATTTCTTATTTTCTGGCTGTTATAAGACCTTCAATATAAGTCTTAACGCAAATCCCTCTCTTTTTTCAACACCATATTTACTTCCATCCCGTAAACTGGCATCAATAATTTCTTTCTTCAGATTATTCGCATGTCAGAAAAGGCGCTGAAACAACAGATTCAGAATCTCAAAAAGCACAATGCCCGGCTTGCCAGGCTGGCGCGTGACGCCCGAAACAAGCTCAGTGCTGCGCTCGACGGAACCGGTCTCTGTTTATGGCAGCTCGACGTTCCTACCGGGAAGCTGATTATCTATAACCGCCGCTGGGGTGCGATGCTGGGCTATCAGCCCAAGGAGCTGAACGCGCAGTTTGAGATCTGGCGTGAGCATCTGCACCCGGATGACAAACAGAACGTGCTGGACGCCTTCTACGATCACCTGCACGGCAAAACCCCCTTCTATGAAGCGCTGCACCGCATGCAGCACAAAAACGGCACCGTCACCTGGGTGCTGGACCGCGGACGGGTGACGGACTGGGATGAAAACGGCAACCCCCTGAAGGTGACCGGCACCCATATCGACATGACCAAAGAGAAGCAGTACGAAGAGCAACTGGCCCAGCTGGCTAATCACGATCCGCTCACTGGCCTTGCCAACCGTCACGCATTGCTTAAGCACTTCGCCCAGCTTAAGGCCCAGGGGCCACTCAGCATCGCCTTTATCGATCTCGATGATTTTAAAACGGTGAACGACACTTTTGGTCATCGCAGCGGCGATGAGTTGCTGATCCAGATCAGCCAACGCCTGCGCGATGCCTGCCCGCCGGAGGCCGTTGTTGGCCGTCTGGGTGGCGATGAGTTTGTGCTACTGCTGCCTTTCCCGCTTTCCAGTGTACTGGTGAACAGCACCGCCCACCGTTGTCTGCAGGCGGCGCTGACGCCGTTCGAGCTGGATAATGGCCAGGCGCAGGTCGGCGCCTCGGTAGGTATTGACGAAGTAATGGAGCAGGATGATTTCGTCAATGCCCTGCGCCGTGCCGACCGATCGATGTACCAGATTAAGCACACCGGCAAAAACGGCGTGGCGATTGGCCAGACGCCGCTCGCCTTCACCCGTACCGGAACAGAACCATGAAAAGCTCCCGTCATCAGGATCTTATCCGCCTGCTGGCGGCCTCCGACTGGCTGACAACAGAGGCGCTGGCCGCCGCGCTTGGCGTGAGTAAAGAGACGATTCGGCGCGATCTGAAACTGCTGCAGCAGCAGGGCAAGATCGTGCGCCACCACGGGTGGGCGCGGGCGATCCACCCGGATCACCGCGACGGCGGAGAGCCCTTTGGCGCGCGGTTGAAAAGTCACTACGCGGATAAAGCCGATATCGCCCGTCACGCGCTGGACTGGGTCAGCGAAGGCATGACGCTGGCCCTGGATGCCAGCTCAACCTGCTTTCACCTGGCGCGGCAGCTGCCGGATATCGCCCTGACGGTCTTTACCAACAGCCTGCCCATCTGTCATGAGATGGCGAAGCGCGAGCGCATCACCCTGATCTGCTCGGGCGGGACGCTGGAGCGCAAATACCGCTGCTATGTGAATCCGGCCCTGGTGACGCTGCTGAAATCGCTGGAAATTGACCTGTTTATCTTCTCGTGTGAAGGGGTGGATGAGCAGGGTGTGATGTGGGATCCCACCCCGCACAGCGCCGGGTTTAAATCGCAGCTGCTGGGCCGCGCCAGCCAGTCGCTGCTGCTGATCGACAAAAGCAAGTTTCAGCGCTCCAGCGAAGTGAAAATTGGTCACCTGTCGCAGGTGACGCAATTGATCAGCGACGCGCAGCTTGCCCGGCGTTAGTCTGCCAGACGGAACTTCTGCACCGAACGTTGCAGCTCTTCGGTCTGGCGCTCCAGTGCGGAAGCCGCCGCCGACACCTGCTCCACCAGCGAGGCATTCTGCTGGGTCACGCCGTCCATCTGGGTGATCGCCACCCCAACCTGCGAAATGCCTTTGCTTTGCTCTTCCGAGGCGCTGGCAATCTGCTTCATGATGGTGGTGACGCCAGTAATGTCGCGCAGCACCGCCTCCATGGTGGTGCCAGTCTCGGTCACCAGTTTGGCCCCCTCCTCCACGCGGGAGACGGAGTCAGAGATTAACCCCTCGATCTCTTTTGCCGCGTTCGCGCTGCGGCTGGCGAGATTCCGTACCTCACCGGCTACCACCGCAAAGCCACGCCCCTGCTCGCCCGCCCGCGCCGCTTCCACCGCCGCGTTGAGGGCCAGAATATTGGTCTGGAAGGCGATGCTGTTGATGACGCTGGTGATCTCCGCAATCTTCTTCGAACTGATGGAGATCCCGGTCATGGTACTGACCACATTTTCCACCAGCGCGCCGCCGCGACTGGCGCTGACAGAGGCGACGTCCGCCAACTCGCTGGCCTGACGGGCATTATCCGCGTTGAGCTTCACCGTGGCGGTGAGCTGCTCCATGCTGGCGGCGGTCTCTTCCAGCGCCGCTGCCTGCTCTTCGGTACGGGACGAGAGATCGTTATTGCCGCTGGAGATCTCCGTCGCCCCGCGCCAGATGTTCTCGCTGCCGTTGCGGATGGTGCTCACCGCCTCGCGCAGGCTGTCCTGCATCGCCGTCAGCAGCGGTACCAGCTGCCCCACACAGTTACGGCCAAAAGGCGCGATCGGCTGGCTAAGATCCCCCTGCGCAATCAGGCGGAAATGGTGGCGGAGCTGCTCAAGAGGTTTCACCAGCATGGCAACCAGATAACGGTCAGCGAACAGCAGGATCAGCAGGCCGATAATCGTTGCGGTAATCATTACCGTGCGGGTAGTGCTGGTGAAGCCATCCACCGTCACCCGGGTGGTGTCGAGGATCGTGTCGGCGGCCTTATTGAACTGTCCGGCGCTCTCGCCAAAGGCGCGGCTTAGCGGTGGGGTGACATTGTTCGCCTGCTGGCGATAGCCCTCAAGGTTGCCCTGCTGAGCCAGCTGCATCTGGGGCTTAACGCCGTTATCCAGCAACGCCTGCCAGCTGGCGATCACCCGGGCGGAGACGTCGGCATCCATTGGCCCTGGCGACATGGCTTTCAGCTCGTCGAGCCTGATGCTCATGGTATCCAGCGCCTGCTGCACAGCGGCAAAATCGGCCTTGCCGCCTGCCGCCTGCGTCTCCATCGCGCGGCTCAGCCGGGTAACAAAACGGAAGTATTGATCGTTGCCCTGGCTGAGCACCGTCATCTGTCTGACCAGCTGGCGATCGACCTCATTGCCATCCGCCACGCGGGAGAGCGCCCATGAGCCATACAATCCCACGCCCGCCCACATTAAACAGAAGATACCCAAAATCGTCAGCATCACGAACCGGATTGTAAGATTACGAAATATACGCATAACTCTTTCCTTGCCTGAGGGAGATGTCGCCCGGAGGCGAGTATTACCCTCGTTATCGGCAAGAAAAGGCGAAGCAATACCTTTTCCTGGTTATTTTTATAAAACTTTTCATTTCTGTTTACCGGGCCGGAAAAGGATAATCACGCCAGGACAAATACCCCTCTAAATAACGTGATATTAGATTTCATAAAATTTACAAATGTAAATCAGGCTCTCCATTCATAATCCACATAACTCTAAAGGATTAGTCCTCCGATCTCTCTTGACAGAGAATTTTCCTGTTCAAGCGGAAAAAGTCTTACTTTTTGTACGTTAATAAAACTGTAACATTCACAAAGCAGATATATTTAGAAAAACCAATCATTTGTTTTTATAAAAATGGTCATTTAATGGCTTGATATAATTTCAAATTTCATTACACCCTTTTCGTCTGAGAAAGTTCTTAATTACGCATATCTGGTTTAAAAAGAATTCACTTTGATCCGGTTATAAGAGATGAAGAAATGCGTATTTCAATGAAAAGGACCTTGTTGTCACAGTGTGTATTACTGTCCCTTGCCTCGTTTGCTGCCCAGGCAGGCGAGACCCCTGCCACGCCTTGCCAGAATGGTGACACCACCCAGACCTGCGGCCTGAAAGAATATCCGGACGGCAGTTTCTATCAGGATCCAGGGGTCACTGATGCCGTTATGGCAAATGAAACAGCAACCAATATTTATATGGATGGTCACCGTAAAACAGGCGATACGCAGACCTTAACTGTGACAGGTACGGACATGTCCGGTTATTATATTCAGGGAAGCAATGGCGGTACCGTGAATATTAACGTCACTGACAATGCCAAAGTGGATATGATTGAAGTCGGTTCCGCATTCAAGACCACCAATACAACGATCAACGTCAATGACTCCACGCTGAACGGCCAGAACAGCGACGGGGCCTATCAGCGAGACAAAGATTATATGATGGGCGCCGCCATCTATCTCGACCCGCTCGATGCAGGGTACCACGACGTGAATATCAGCAACGGCAGCGCACTGCATGGCAGTATTATCAGCGCCGGTCAGGGCACCCAAACCATCGCCATGAGCGACAGCATCATGGATAATGGCGGTATCTACGTCGGCAGCGATAAATCCGATACCTCCCTTACCCTGACGAACACCAGCGTGGATGCAACTAACAGCCAGGTGGCGCAAAATCTCGATACCATCGTAGAAACACTGAGCCAGTACCAGCCCTTCCAGAATATCAACGTTGATGCCTTTAGCGATCTGGCAGTGGCACTGTACGGTACCACTCAGGATACGCTGGCACTGAACAACAGCACCGTGACCGGCGACATCGGGGTTATTAACGAAAAAGGCCAGACCAACCTGTCATTCACCAATAACAGCGTCGTGAACGGCAATGTGACGCTGGACGGTAACTCCACCAATACCGTTCTGGTGGATAACAGCACCATTAATGGCGACCTGAATGCCAGCCAGAACAGTGGCGATACCACCATTACTCTGCAAAACGGTGCTAACGTTGACGGCAATATTACGACCGGCGCAGGCGATGATACGGTGGTTCTGGTGAATGATTCCCACGTCACCGGTAATGTCAGCGGCGGAGACGGCAACGATACCCTGTCGATGGATGCGGGTAGCTCTATTTCCGGGCAAATAAATCAGTTTGAAACTGTGAATACCACCAGCGATAACAGCATCAGCCTCGACACCATTAACGATTCAACTACATGGAGTCTGCAAAACGGCTCCACCCTGACCGCCGACACCACGGGTAGTAATGCCGTAGTGAACATGAGCACCGATAGCCGGGTTAACTTCGGCCAGATCACCGGCTCCCGTAACGCTGTGGTAGTCAATAACATTACCTCTTCGGCGCTCAATCAGCAGAACATCGTGCTGGGGTCCTTTACCACGACTACGGCAACCACCACGCCGGAAACGGCCGCCAATGCGACCTTCAGCAACGGTCAGCAGCAGGTTGAAAACCGCAGCGCGGCTTATAACTACAACAATGCTCTGAGCATTGTGCCTGGCGATAATAATCAGGACTGGAACATTGTCTTTAACAGCTCCCGCGGCGCACTGGCCAGCGATGTCCAGGGATTAGTCGCCGGTCTGGATGCAGCCGAACAGGCGGGCCATCAGGTCACTGATGACATCGCCAGCCATTTGGATCGCCTGCACTTTGCTGGCCTGACAGGTGAACAGCAGGAAGGGGCCCAGCTGTGGGGAGATTTCCTCTATCAGAACGGTAACTTCAGCAACGATGTGGATTACAAAAGCATCACTCAGGGCGCGCAGGGTGGCGTTGACTGGACGGCGTACCTCGCTAACGGGGACAGCGTAACCGGCGGCGTGGCACTGGCCTGGACCCGTAGCCGCGTTGAAGATACCGCCAACGGCCCGGACAGCTTCAAGGACACCGTCTATGGTAACTACTACAGCCTGTACGGCGGCTGGCAGCAGGCGCTGAACGGTCGTCAGTGGGGCATGTTCGCCGACGCCAGCTTCAGCTATGGCGATATGCGCTACTCCCTCTCCGCGCATAACGTCACTGGCGACACCAGCGGAATGACCGAAGCGCTGCACGGCTCCACAGACGGTAGCCTGTATATGGCTCAGGCTCGTACCGGGGTGAACGTGCTGCTGCCGGGCGAAACCGTGCTGCAACCATACGCCATCCTCGGCTGGGATGAGACCAAAGCTAACGGCTTCTCCGACAGAGAAGTGACCTTTGCTGACAGCCAGGTCTCCTCCTGGAACGGCGGCGCGGGTCTGCGTCTGACCACCACCCTGACCGATCTGAACAAAAACGTGCAGATCATGCCATGGCTGGATGCCCGCGTGCAGAAAGAGTTCAGCGATGATACCGATATCCAGGCAGCGCATTATCACAACACCGCAGGTCATAACAACAGCATGGGAATGTTTGGTGCGGGCGTGAATGCCACTATCGCGCACAACTTCTCGGTAAATACCGGCATTTACTATGGCACGGGCGATGTCGATAACGACGCCAGTGTTCAGGCAGGTATGAGCTACAGCTTCTGATGACCACGCCTACCCGGCAGCCTGAGGCTGCCGGGTATTTTCTTAACTCAAATATTTCTCAAACCATCCCAGGGTTCTTTTCCACGCTAATTCGGCAGCAGGTTCGTCGTAACGCGGGGTAGAGTCATTATGGAACCCGTGGTTGACCCCCGGATAGATCCAGGCTTCGTACACCTTACCGTTAGCTTTAAGCGCGGCCTCATAGGCAGGCCACCCCTCGTTAACATTCTTGTCGTGCTCGGCGTAATGCAGCAGCAGCGGCGCCTTAATTTTGGCGACATCCGCCGCCGGTGGCTGGCGGCCATAAAAAGGGACCGCGCAGGCCAGCTCTGGCCAGGCGACCGCGGCGGCATTAGAGACACCGCCGCCGTAGCAAAAACCGGTGATCCCCACTTTACCGGTAGCGTCCGGGTGTTTTTGCATAAACCCGATGGCGGCAAAGAAGTCATTCATCAGCTTCGTCGGATCGACCTTCTGCTGCAGGATCTTGCCCTCCTCATCATTGCCGGGGTAACCGCCCACCGAACTTAAGCCATCCGGCGCCAGGGCGATGTAGCCCGCTTTCGCTACCCGGCGAGCCACGTCCTCAATGTAGGGATTGAGCCCGCGGTTTTCGTGAACCACCACCACCGCCGGCACTTTGCCGGTGGCTTTGGCCGGTTTCACCAGATAGCCGCGCACCTGGCCATGGCCGTCCGGGGAGGGATAGGTGATGTATTCGGGCAGGATATCGGGATCGGTGAATTTCACCTGCTCCGCGAGGGCGTAATTGGGCTTAAGCATATTAAACAGCGCCAGCGCCGTGACGCCGCCAACCGCATAACGGGCAGCCAGATTGAGGAACTCACGTTTGTTGATTTTGCCGTGAGCGTAATAGTCGTAGTAGTCGAGCAATTCCTGAGGAAAGTCTTTGGCGGTCATACGCGTCATCGCATATCTCCATGAATTGTGAACGAACTAAGGTTAGAATAGAAACGCTGTTTCGAAAATCAATCACTAAGAAAGGAGACATCATGCCCTGGAACGCCTCCCCTGACCGCTACGAGACGATGCAGTACCGTTACTGCGGTAAAAGCGGCCTGCGCTTACCCGCCCTGTCACTCGGCCTGTGGCACAGCTTCGGCCACGTCCACGCCCTCGACTCACAGCGCGCCCTGCTGCGAAAAGCCTTCGATTGCGGCATCACCCATTTCGATCTCGCCAATAACTATGGCCCACCGCCGGGCAGCGCGGAGGAAAATTTTGGCCGCCTGCTGCGCGATGATTTCGCGGCTTATCGCGACGAACTGATTATCTCCACCAAAGCGGGCTATGACATGTGGCCGGGGCCTTACGGTGCGGGCGGTTCGCGCAAGTATCTGCTCGCCAGCCTCGATCAAAGCCTCAAGCGGATGGGGCTGGACTATGTGGATATCTTCTATTCACACCGGGTCGATGAAAACACGCCAATGGAGGAGACCGCTTCTGCGCTGGCGCAGGCGGTGCAGAGCGGGAAAGCGCTGTACGTGGGCATTTCCTCCTGGTCGCCGGAGCGGACCCAGAAAATGGCGGAGCTGCTGCGCGAGTGGAAAATCCCGCTGCTTATCCACCAGCCCTCATACAACCTGCTTAACCGCTGGGTGGACAAGAGCGGCTTACTGGATACCCTGGCCGCTAACGGCACCGGCTGCATCGCCTTTACGCCGCTGGCCCAGGGGCTGTTGACCGGAAAATACCTGAACGGCATTCCTGACGGCTCCCGCATGCAGCGTGAGGGCAAAAAGGCGCGCGGCCTGACGGAAAATATGCTGACCGAAGCCAACCTGAACAGCCTGCGTTTGCTCAATGAGATGGCCCAGGCGCGCGGACAGACGATGGCGCAGATGGCGCTGAGCTGGCTGCTGAAAGATGAGCGTGTCACCTCGGTACTGATTGGCGCCAGCCGGACGGAGCAGCTGGAGGAGAATGTGCAGGCGCTGAATAACCTGCACTTTAGTGAAGAAGAGCTGCAGCGGATTGACCAGCATGTGGCCGACGGGCAGCTGAATCTGTGGCAAGCCTCTTCGGATAAATAATTTCAGCGGATAGTGTCGGGTGGCGCTGCGCTTACCCGACCTACAGGCTTCCCGTAGGCCTGATAAGCGCAGCGCCATCAGGCGTTTTGTCTTATTTGCGGCTCAGCTTGTCCAGATATCCCATCACAAATGCCGACAGCACAAACGTGAGGTGGATAATCACGTACCACATCATCTTGTTGTCAGGGATATTTTTGGCATCCATGAACACCCGCAGCAGGTGAATGGAGGAGATCGCCACAATCGACGCCGCCACTTTGTTTTTCAGCGACGACGCATCCATTTTGCCAAGCCAGCTCAGCTTCTCTTTATCCGCGGAGATATCCAGCTGCGAGACGAAATTTTCGTAGCCCGAAAACATCACCATCACCAGCAGGCCGCCCACCAGCGTCATATCCACCAGCGACAGCAAAAGCAGGATCAGGTCAGATTCAGCGATGCTGAATATATGCGGCAGAACGTGAAAAATTTCCTGAAAGAATTTAATACAGAGCGCCACCAGCGCCAGCGAGAGGCCAAAATAGACCGGAGCTAACAACCAGCGGGAGGCATACATTGCGTTTTCAAAAAAGCGTTCCATAGAGTCCTGTCTGCAAACGAAACCAGTGTGCAGTATATCGCAATGGCCCAAATTGTTTGCAACAACTAAACAACAGATCCCCTACACTTGCTCAGGCTTTACCACCGGGCGCTGATACTCAGGCCACACCAGCACCACCAGCGAGGGATACGCCTCCAGGCTGAACTCGCGAAAACACTGGCGCAGGTTCATCACCTCCAGATCGGTGTGCGACACTTTTTCGCCGTTCAGGCAGCGCTTCTTGATATTGTCGTAATATTTGTAGACCGCCGAGTTAAGATCGCTGCAACGACGCTGCGCCTCAAACAGGTCAGGAATGCTATTTATTTCCACCATATTCATTCGTTTAATTGTGGCATGGAGGAAATCAATATATTCATGGTTAACGCGCCAGTACCAAACCGGGGTAATCGCATTCATTAACACAGAAAAATGGTCTTCGCCCTCTTCTTTTGACATCCGCTCCGGCTGAGGCGGGACGTGCGCGCTCCCCACATCGCTACTTTTATTGAACTCGCGCATCAATAAAAGAACCACGGCGGTAAGCAATAACAAAGTAATGACAGTATAAAAAATGCTGTTCATATAGGCAGGCTCCATTTTTTTTGATTTTAAATTTGCCTCATGTTATTGTCAACGAATCTCACACTCCAGACAACCCTACCCCGTTGAAATTAAAGGAAATATAAAATGTTGCCCGACAATCTGGTTCCGGCCAAGTTTCACATTTCTTCCGTGGAACCAAAACCGCCAGAAGCAGAAAGCAATGCCAATTTCACTAAGGGGAAAAGAACACTCGCTGATTACGCGCCAGATATATTAATTGGCGTTACCCGTACCGGTAACTCCCGCAATATGTTGCTTGAAGAGCACGATCGGCATATTAAAGACCGGTTATTTCGGGTAGTTAAAATCGAGGTGTTCGCCCGGCTGCTGAATGATTTGCAGGCGGAGGGGGAAATAGATGCCCAGGCACTAAGTCAAATATTGGCGGAAAAAACCGATGAGATTAACGAAGCCGGTAATGAAATCTGGTTGAATCTTATTACCTGCGAAAAAAACACGCCTGTGTTTTATACGCTAGAGGATGAATAACGTGAAGGATGTTGATAACAACAACGTTTATTTAGCTTTAGATGACAAAAAAAGCGATGAATTTATCTTAGAGCAAAACCTTGCCGCACTTAAAGAGATTAAAAACGCTGAAATACAAAGAATTGCTAAAGATCTGCTCTCCATTCCGGCGGGCCTGGTGCGTCTGAAATGGCAGAATCGCCGTGAAATTTATCCATTGCAGGTAAAAGAAGAGATCTATGGCGCGACAATAAACGCCATTATGCAACAGCGTCCGGATTTAAAAGAAAAAATACTGGCGCGCCTGGAAACCAATTATCAATATATTCTGGCACGTGAAACCGCGACCCTGCGCGTCACCCGTAAGCTGGCTGATGAAGGCTATCGCACCACCAGCGTGACCACCGTTGCGCTGAATGAAGAGGTGCTGGCCGCGAAAGCGGACATCCCACCGCAAAAGCCGTAACCTCTCGCCGAACCCTGCCGTCTCGCCTGTTTCTCCTCAGCCCATTTTTTTTAAGGATTATCCTGAATAATCCTCACAGCCCAGTTGATTCTCCTAAGCTTAAAGTCTGATTAACCCCTCAAGGAGAACACCTATGGCAAACTCTCAGAGCAAAATTCAGGATCCGACAACCCAGTACTACACCGGCGAATATCCCAAGCAGAAACAGCCTGTACCGGGGCTGCAGAGCAAGATGGACCCGGTGCCGGACTGCGGCGAAAAGAGCTATAAAGGCAGCGGCAGACTACAGGATCGTAAGGCACTGGTGACAGGGGGCGATTCCGGGATTGGACGCGCTGCCGCCATCGCTTACGCGCGTGAAGGAGCAGATGTCGCCATTAACTATCTGCCCGCAGAAGAAGAGGACGCCCAGCAGGTTAAGCAGCTTATTGAAGAGGCCGGGCGCAAAGCGGTGCTCATCCCTGGCGACCTGAGCGATGAACAATTTGCCCGCTCGCTGGTACATAAAGCCCATCAGGAGCTGGGTGGGCTGGACGTGCTGGCGCTGGTAGCCGGTAAGCAGGTGGCGGTGGAGAAGATTGCCGATATCACCACCGAGCAGTTTAAGCAGACCTATGCCGTGAACGTGCTGGCTCTGTTCTGGATTACCCAGGAGGCACTGCCGCTGCTGCCCGCCGGGTCGAGCATTATCACCACCTCCTCGATTCAGGCCTATCAGCCGAGCCCGCACCTGCTGGACTATGCCTCCACTAAAGCGGCTATTCTCAACTTCAGCCGCGGGCTGGCGAAACAGGTGGCTGAGACCGGCGTGCGCGTCAACGTGGTAGCCCCTGGTCCTATCTGGACGGCGCTGCAAGTCTCCGGCGGTCAGCCTCAGGAGAAGCTCCCGCAGTTTGGTCAGCAGACGCCGATGAAGCGCGCAGGGCAGCCTGCGGAGCTGGCGCCGGTCTATGTCTATCTGGCAAGTCAGGAGTCCAGCTACGTGACCGCAGAAGTGCACGGCGTGTGCGGTGGGGAACATTTAGGCTGATGGTGCAGTGCCGGGTGGCGGCTTCGCCTTACCCGGCCTACGTTTCGCATGCAGGCGCCATCCGGCAAATACAAAAACGGCAACCCGTGGGTTGCCGTTTCTCTTTATTTCGCCGCCGCTTTCTCTTCGCCGACCAGACCAATTTTCAGGTAACCCGCCTGGTGCAGCGTGTCCATTACCTTCATCATGGTTTCGTAGTCGACCGTCTTATCGGCGCGGAAGAAGACGGTAGTCTCTTTCTTGCCTTCGGTCAGGGCGTTCAGCGCCGGGATCACCGACTCATCGGTCACCGGATCGTTGCCGAGGAACATAGATTTATCGGCTTTTACAGAGAGATAAATCGGTTTTTCCGGGCGCGGCTGCGGCTGACTGGATGACGCAGGCAGATTCACCTTCACGTCTACGGTCGCCAGCGGCGCCGCCACCATGAAGATAATCAGCAGAACCAGCATAACGTCGATAAACGGCGTCACGTTGATTTCGTGCATTTCGCCGTTATCGTCCAGATTTTCATTAAGACGCATTGCCATGACGAATCAACCTACGTGAAATTTCTGAGCAGAACGAATCGGCTTAGCCGAGCTGGCGCTGAGATCCAGATCGCGGCTTTGCAGCAGCAGGACCTGGGCGGCAACGTCGCCGAGGGTCGCTTTGTAGCTGCCAATCATACGGGCGAAGACGTTATAGATCACGACTGCCGGGATTGCCGCCACCAGACCAATGGCTGTTGCCAGCAGCGCTTCGGCGATGCCGGGCGCCACAACCGCGAGGTTGGTGGTTTGCGTCTGGGCGATGCCGATAAAGCTGTTCATGATGCCCCAGACGGTACCGAACAGACCGACGAACGGCGAAATCGCGCCGATGGTCGCCAGGTAACCGTTACCCCGTCCCATATGACGGCCAACGGCCGCAACGCGACGCTCAAGGCGGAAGCCGGTACGCTCTTTAATCCCTTCGTTGTCTTCACTGCCTGCAGAAAGTTCGAGCTCGTTCTGCGCTTCGTTGATTAACAGGGTGGTCAGGCTCTTCGCCTGGAAGGAGGCGGCCATGTCGCTCGCCTGATTCAGGGTACGGGCTTCGGCCAGCTGCTGCTGCTCGCGCTTAAGGCGGCGTTTATGGGAAAGAAGCTCTACGCTCTTGCTAAAGAAAATAGCCCAGGTGACGACAGACGCCAGAATCAGGCCGATCATGACAATCTTCACCACGATGTCGGCATGATGATACATACCCCAGACGGAGAGGTCCGTCTGCATCAAATTATTACCCACTCGGTATCTCCAGGACGCAAATCACAAAATCTGAGCATAATAATATCAAAACAACGTCGAATTGATAGTAGTTCTCATTAGTATTTACATAGTGCCGTAAATTCGTTTCATTTTCCTTGCGCTTACGCAGGAAAAATTTCCCGGAAACAAATTTTAAAAAATTTTCCGCTGAACCCACTACCGTTAAGGTGACCATTTTTACTTTCGTGATAGTCTGGACGTCCAGACGTATAAAAACAGGTTGCGCAGACATGAAAGAGAAGCATCTTGATACCACCCTTGTCCAGGCGGGACGCAGTAAAAAATATACCCTTGGTTCCGTGAACAGCGTCATCCAGCGCGCCTCGTCGCTGGTGTTTGATACCGTGGAGGCGAAAAAGCACGCCACCCGTAACCGGGCCAACGGTGAACTGTTTTACGGGCGTCGCGGCACGCTGACCCACTTCTCGTTACAGGAAGCGATGTGCGAGCTGGAGGGCGGCGCGGGCTGTGCACTCTTCCCCTGCGGTGCCGCGGCGGTGGCCAATACCATTCTGGCGTTCGTTGAACAGGGCGACCATATCCTGATGACCAACACCGCCTACGAGCCAAGCCAGGACTTCTGCACCAAAATCCTCAGCAAGCTGGGGGTCACTACCGACTGGTTCGATCCGCAGATTGGCGCGAACATCGCCGAGCTGATCCAGCCCAACACCCGGATTGTGTTCCTGGAATCACCCGGCTCTATCACCATGGAAGTGCATGATGTGCCAGCCATTGTGCAGGCGGTACGCAGCAAAGCGCCGGACGCGATCATCATGATGGATAATACCTGGGCGGCGGGGGTGCTGTTTAAGGCGCTCGATTTTGGTATCGACATCTCGATTCAGGCGGCGACGAAGTACCTGATTGGCCACTCTGACGGCATGATTGGTACCGCGGTTTCCAACGCCCGCTGCTGGGAGCAGCTGCGCGAGAACGCCTATCTGATGGGCCAGATGGTGGATGCCGACACCGCCTATATGACCAGCCGCGGCTTGCGTACCCTCGGCGTGCGTCTGCGTCAACATCATGAAAGCAGCGTGCAGATTGCACAGTGGCTGGCGCAGCATCCCCAGGTGGCGCAGGTTAACCATCCGGCACTGCCGGGCAGCGTCGGACATGAATTCTGGCAACGTGACTTTACGGGCAGCAGCGGTCTGTTCTCCTTTGTGCTTAATAAACGCCTGAGCAATGACGAGCTCGCCGCTTACCTGGATAACTTCTCGCTGTTCAGCATGGCCTACTCCTGGGGCGGCTTTGAATCGCTGATCCTGCCGAACCAGCCAGAGCAGATTGCGGCCCTGCGTCCCGGCGGCAAAGTGGACTTTACCGGCACCCTGATCCGCCTGCATATCGGCCTGGAAAACGTCGACGATTTGATTGCCGATCTGCAAGCCGGGTTTGCGCGCATTGAATAGCGCAGGGCCACAAACACACTCCGAGGACACTTTTCTCTCCATTAGCTGCAGAAAAGTCTGATTTGTTGCGTCTGCGATCAAAGCCCGCCGACGAAATAGGGAGTACAATAGCCCTATATATGCTGTTCCACAGGAAAGCCCATGGCTGTTATTCAAGATATTATCGCTGCACTCTGGCAACACGACTTTGCAGCGCTGGCGGACCCGCACGTGGTTGGGATTGTCTATTTCGTTATGTTCGCCACATTGTTTCTGGAAAACGGGTTACTGCCCGCCTCCTTTTTACCGGGGGACAGTCTGCTGCTGCTGGCAGGGGCGTTAATCGGTAAAGGGGTTATGGACTTTACCCCCACGATGGTGATCCTCACCTCAGCCGCCAGCTTGGGCTGCTGGCTCAGCTATTTGCAGGGCCGCTGGCTCGGCAATACGCGGGTGGTCAAAAGCTGGCTGGCGCAGCTGCCGCATAAATACCATCAGCGGGCGAACTGCATGTTTGACAGGCATGGCCTGCTGGCGCTGCTGGTCGGGCGTTTTCTGGCCTTTGTGCGTACGCTGCTGCCAACCATGGCTGGCATCTCCGGGCTCTCTAACCGCCGCTTCCAGTTCTTTAACTGGCTGAGCGCGCTGCTGTGGGTCGGGGTCGTGACCACTTTTGGCTATGCGCTGAGTATGATCCCGTTCGTTAAACGCCATGAAGATCAGGTCATGACCTTCCTGATGATCCTGCCCATTTTCCTGCTGGTCGCAGGGCTGGTAGGAACCATCGTGGTGGTGATCCGTAAGAAGTACTGCAACGCCTGAGGCGCTGCTGTCGTTGTAGCCCCGGTAAGCGTAGCGCCACCGGGGAAAAGCGCCGGGCGGCACTGCGTTTGCCCGGCCTACATGTCAATCACATCCCCTGCATCATCCGCATTCGCGCCGCATCTTCCCCCGGCGTCACGCCAAAGTAGCGCTTGAACTCCCGGCTGAACTGCGAGGCGCTTTCATAGCCTACCCGCAGCGCGGCGGCGCTGGCTTTCATGCCATCGTGGATCATCATCATCCGCGCCTTATGCAGGCGGTAGCTCTTGAGATACTGCAGCGGCGAGGTGCTGGTTACCGACTTAAAGTTATGGTGGAACGCCGAGACGCTCATGTTGGCCTCAGCCGCCAGCTGATCCACGCTCAGGTTTTCGGTGTACTGGCTCTCGATGCGTTTCAGCACCCGGCCAATCAGGCTGAAGTGGGTCTGACGGCTGACCAACGCCAGCAGCGCCCCGCCGCCCGGCCCCAGCAGGATGTGGTAGAGGATCTCGCGCACGATCTGCTTACCCAGGATCCGCGCGTCCAGCGGCCGCTCCATCACGTCCAGCAGACGTTCAATGGCGCAGAGGATCTCATCCGTCAGCGTGGCGGAGTTGATGCCGCTCGCCGCCATCGACGGGCGAAACAGTTCGTCCTCGCCAATGTCCATCAGCAGCTCCTGCAGTTGCAGGATATCGATATTTAAGCGAATACCTGCCAGCGGCACCGCCTCTGTCGCGAAAGTTTCACATTCAAAGGGTAAAGGTACTGTCAGGAGCAGATATTCGTTGGGGTCGTAACGAAATACCCGCTCGTTGATGTAGCCAATTTTGTGGCCAGAAAAGAGAAAAATGATACCCGGCTGATACATCACCGGCGTGCGGGCGTAGGGTTGAGTCCCATACAGCAGACGAACATCCGGCAGCAGCGCATCAAGATAATTTTCATTATCTTTCAGTTTCTTAATTTGTTCCGTTAGCTGCTGACAGACGGCTTCACGTTTCATCTTCTCTCACTCCGGGTACGTTTTCCGACACCTGCAGTGTGCGCATTTTTTCCCGTTTTCTCCAGCACTGTGTAGAAATGGGCAAGACAACGGCAGGAATGTGCATTGAGAGGAGCGCGTGCGCTCGCCACAATGAGCACCATCAGGCAGCCCTCTGTGCCGCCCCGTTTTTTCACCCACCAAAGGGAACGAACAATGAACAATTTTAATCTGCATACCCCAACCCGCATCCTGTTTGGTAAAGGCGCCATCGCCGATCTGCGCGAGCAGATCCCGGCCAACGCCCGCGTCCTGATTACCTATGGCGGCGGTAGCGTGAAGAAGAATGGCGTCCTGGATCAGGTTTACTCCGCGCTGGAAGGCATGGACGTGCGCGAGTTCAGCGGCATTGAGCCAAACCCCTCTTACGAAACGCTGATGAAGGCGGTGAAAATCGCCCGTGACGAGCAGATCACCTTCCTGCTGGCGGTGGGCGGCGGCTCGGTGCTGGACGGCACCAAGTTCATTGCCGCGGCGGCCCATTATGATGAAACCATCGACCCGTGGCACATCCTGCAAACCGGCGGCAGCGACATTAAGAGCGCCATTCCGATGGGCTCCGTACTGACCCTGCCGGCGACCGGCTCCGAATCCAATAAAGGCGCGGTGATCTCCCGTAAAACCACCGGCGACAAGCAGGCCTTTATGAACGAGCACGTGCAGCCGGTGTTTGCAGTGCTGGATCCGGTCTACACCTACACCCTGCCGCCGCGTCAGGTGGCGAACGGCGTGGTGGATGCCTTTGTCCATACCGTTGAGCAGTACGTTACTTACCCGGTAAACGCGAAGATTCAGGATCGTTTCGCCGAGGGCATTCTGCTGACCCTGATCGAAGATGGCCCGCTGGCGCTGAAAGAGCCAGAAAACTACGAAGTGCGCGCCAACGTGATGTGGGCCGCCACCCAGGCGCTGAACGGCCTGATTGGTGCCGGCGTGCCGCAGGACTGGGCGACCCATATGCTGGGCCATGAGCTGACGGCGATGCACGGCCTCGATCATGCCCAGACCCTGGCCGTGGTTCTGCCTGCGCTGTGGAATGAAAAACGCGACACCAAACGTGGCAAGCTGCTGCAGTACGCCGAGCGCGTCTGGGGTATTACTGCCGGTTCTGAAGATGAGCGTATCGATGCGGCCATCGCTGCCACCCGCAACTTCTTCGAGCAGCTGGGTGTCCCGACGCGTCTCTCCGGCTACGGTCTGGACGGCAGTTCCATCCCTGCCCTGCTGGCAAAACTCGAGGAGCACGGCATGACGCAAATCGGGGAACATCATGACATTACTCTCGATGTAAGCCGCCGTATTTACGAGGCCGCTCGCTAACTGATTTTACGCGATTGCCTTCCGTTTTTCGGCATTTAGGCCAGGCTTAATGCACATACGCCACCAGGGGATCACTCCTGGTGGATGTCCAATGAAGGAGGAAAAATGGCAAACCAAACCGTAATCAAGCTTCAGGATGGCAACGTAATGCCCCAGTTGGGGCTCGGCGTATGGAAAGCCGGTAACGACGAGGTCGTCTCCGCCATTCATAAAGCACTGGAAGTCGGCTATCGCTCCATTGATACCGCTGCCGCCTACAAAAATGAGGAGGGCGTCGGCAAGGCCCTTGCCAGCGCTGGCGTACCCCGCGATGAGCTGTTCATTACGACCAAGCTGTGGAACGACGACCAGAAGCGTCCGGCAGAAGCCCTCCAGGAGAGCCTGGACAAGCTGCAGCTCGATTTTGTCGATCTCTATCTGATGCACTGGCCGGTTCCGGCTATCGACCATTACGTCGAGGCCTGGAAAGGGATGATTGAGCTGCAAAAAGCCGGACTGATAAAAAGCATCGGGGTCTGTAACTTCCAGGTTCACCATCTGCAGCGCCTGATCGATGAGACGGGCGTCGCCCCGGTGATCAACCAGATTGAGCTGCACCCGCTGATGCAGCAGCGCCAGCTTCATTCATGGAATGCGACCCACAAAATTCAGACCGAATCCTGGAGCCCGCTGGCTCAGGGCGGCGAAGGGGTCTTCGATCAGAAAATTATCCGCGATCTGGCCGATAAGTATGGCAAAACCCCGGCACAGATTGTTATTCGCTGGCATCTGGACTGCGGTCTGGTGGTGATCCCGAAATCGGTCACCCCGTCGCGCATCGCTGAGAACTTCAACGTGTGGGATTTCCGCCTGGATAAAGATGAACTGGGTGAAATTGCGAAGCTGGATAAAGGCAAGCGTTTAGGCCCGGATCCGGACCAGTTTGGCGGTTAGTAAAAAGCCGGGTGGCGGCTTCGCCTTACCCGGCCTACGTTCAGACTTGTAGGCCCGGTAAGCGCAGCGCCACCGGGCTTTTTTACAGGCTTAACCGGCCTTACGTTTTACACTCTTCTTCGTGCTCGCCCCACCGTTCGAACGCTGATGCACAATTGGCGTGTGCTTGGTCAGGGCCGGACGTGTATTGCGGTTCTGGCGGCGCGCTTCGCGCATCTCTTCAACCGTTGGCGCAGGTACCAGACAGTCGCGGCGTGAGCCAATCAGGTGCTTTTTGCCCATCTCTTCCAGCGCCTGGCGGATCAGCGGCCAGTTTTTCGGATCGTGATAACGCAGCAGGGCTTTGTGCAGACGACGCTGTTTGTCCCCCTTCGGCACCACCACATCCTCACTCTTATAGCCAATCTTACTCAGCGGGTTCTTGCCGGTGTAATACATGGTGGTTGAGTTCGCCAGCGGCGACGGATAGAAGTTCTGCACCTGATCCAGACGGAAGCGACGCTGCTTCAGCCACAGGGCCAGGTTCACCATGTCTTCGTCACGCGTGCCCGGGTGCGCGGAGATAAAGTACGGGATCAGGTACTGCTCTTTCCCGGCCTGCTTCGAATAGGTATCGAACAGCTCTTTAAAGCGATCGTAGCTCCCCATCCCCGGCTTCATCATCTTCGATAATGGCCCCTCTTCGGTATGCTCCGGGGCGATCTTCAGGTAGCCGCCCACATGGTGGGTCGCCAGCTCTTTGATGTAGCGCGGATCTTCCACGGCGATGTCATAACGCACCCCGGAAGCGATGAGGATCTTCTTGATGCCCTTCAGATCGCGGGCACGACGGTAGAGGTTGATCGTCGGCTCATGGTTGGTGTCCATATGTTCGCAAATGCTCGGATAGACACAGGAGAGACGACGGCAGGTCTGCTCCGCGCGCGGCGACTTACAGCGCAGCATGTACATGTTGGCGGTTGGGCCCCCCAGATCGGAGATGACGCCGGTAAAGCCCGGTACCGTGTCGCGAATGGCTTCGATCTCGTTGACGATAGAGTCTTCAGAGCGGCTCTGAATAATGCGCCCTTCATGCTCGGTGATCGAACAGAAAGAGCAGCCTCCGAAGCAGCCACGCATGATGTTGATCGAGAAGCGGATCATCTCATACGCCGGGATACGGCTGTTGCCGTATGATGGGTGCGGCACGCGCTTGTACGGCAGCGCAAATACGCTGTCCATCTCTTCGGTAGAGAGCGGGATCGCCGGCGGGTTTACCCAGATGTAGCGCTCACCGTGCTTTTGCATCAGCGCACGAGCGCAGCCCGGGTTGGTTTCGTGGTGCAGAATACGGGACGCATGCGCGTAGAGCACCTTGTCGCTTTTTACCTTCTCAAAGGATGGCAGCAGCACGTAGGTCTTTTCCCACGGCTTCGGACGCGGCGGCTGCACCACGATGGCTTTTGCTTCGGCTTTCTTCGGCGCAACCGGCTTATTATCCGCACAGGGCAGATCTTCGCCGTATGGATGCGGGATCGGATCGATTTTGCCCGGCATATCGATGATACGGGAATCCACCCCTTTCCAGCCCGGCAGCGCCTCTTTCACCATGATGGCGGTGTTACGCACGTCGCGGATGTCGCCCACTGGTTCGCCCTGCGCCAGACGATGCGCCACTTCCACCAGCGGACGCTCGCCGTTGCCGAAGATCAGCATGTCGGCTTTGGAGTCCACCAGCACCGAACGGCGCACGGTATCAGACCAGTAGTCGTAGTGCGCGGTACGGCGCAGGCTCGCTTCGATACCCCCCAGGATAACCGGTACATCTTTCCAGGCCTCTTTGCAGCGCTGGGTGTAGACGAGGGTTGCGCGATCCGGACGCTTGCCCGCCACGTTATCCGCGGTGTAGGCGTCGTCGTGACGCAGCTTGCGGTCGGCGGTGTAGCGGTTGATCATCGAGTCCATGTTGCCCGCGGTAACGCCGAAGAAGAGGTTAGGCTTACCGAGGCGCATAAAATCATCTTTGCTGTTCCAGTCAGGCTGGGCAATGATCCCGACGCGGAAGCCCTGGGCTTCGAGCATGCGACCGCAGATCGCCATACCAAAACTCGGATGATCGACGTAAGCGTCACCCGTCACCAGGATAATGTCGCAGCTGTCCCAGCCAAGTTGGTCCATCTCTTCACGAGACATCGGCAGGAAAGGCGCCGGTCCAAAGCAGGCCGCCCAGTACTGCGGCCAGGAGAAGAGGTCACGATCCGGCTGGATCAGGGAAATTGCGCTCATAATGCTTCCGAAGAAAAAATAATCAAAGGGCGGCGATTATACGCTGTTCTTCTGCAATAAATGAAGTGGGGAACGCGCCAAAATGGTGCCAGGTTAACGAAACTTCCACAAGGGCTGTAAACAACCTGCTAGAATGCCGCGCGCTGACGAATAACCGCTTTACTACGCAGGATTTTTAGCCCGTTTTTGCTCAGCAGAAACGGCCATGACGGGGAATGACACTTTGCGAGGCAGCCACTCTTCTCAGGTTTCCCAGCTACAGGTTGTGATGCATCTGTGCGGGTTTTTGGTGTTGCTTTATAGCTTCTCGATGCTGCCGCCGATGGCCATCGCGCTGGCAAATAAAGAGCGCAGCTATATCGCCTTTTTGAGCACCTTCGTGACCTTTTTTACCCTCGGTGGCGGCACCTGGCTGATGACCAAACATGCCGGGATCCAGCTGCGCACCCGCGACGGGTTTGTGATTATCGTACTGTTCTGGTTCCTCTTTTCGCTGATTAGCGCCATGCCGCTGTGGATGGATGACGCGCAGAAACTCTCGCTGGCGGATGCGCTTTTTGAAGGGGTATCGGGGATCACCACCACCGGGGCTACGGTGATTGGCGACGTCAGCGCCCTGCCAAAATCGTATCTCTACTATCGCGCGCAGCTCAATTTTATCGGCGGCCTTGGGGTCATCGTGCTGGCGGTGGCGGTGTTGCCGTTTCTCGGCATTGGCGGCATGAAGCTTTATCAGTCTGAAATGCCAGGACCGTTTAAAGAGGAGCGCCTCACTCCCCGGCTGGCGGATACCTCACGCACTCTCTGGCTCACCTATCTGCTGCTGGGGCTAACCTGCACGCTGGCCTACTGGCTGGCGGGGATGTCGTTCTTCGACGCGCTGTGCCACGGGCTCTCAACCGTCTCCCTCGGCGGCTTCTCCACCCGTTCGGAGAGTATCGGTTTTTACGACAGCCATGCCGTGGAGCTGGTCGCCGGGCTGTTCTCCCTGCTCTCCGCTTTCAACTTTACCCTCTGGTATGTGGCCATCACCCGCCGCACGCTGAAGCCGTTTCGCCGTAACCAGGAGCTAAAGTTCTTTCTGATTGCCGCGGCCATCATCATTTTGATCACCGCCTGGCAGGTATGGCATGCAGGGATGTACAACATCCCTGACAGTCTGGTGCATGCCTTTTTTCTTGCCAGCTCGATGATGACCGATAATGGCCTGTCGACCGGGGACTATGCCCAGTGGCCCGCGCACACCATCTTTTTACTGTTACTGGCCAGCTTCTTCGGCGGCTGTATCGGCTCCACCTGCGGCGGGATCAAGGCGCTGCGTTTTCTGATCATGTTCAAACAGTGCCGCCAGGAGCTGCACCAGCTTGGCCATCCACGCGCCCTTTTGCCGGTGCGCATCGGTAAAAGCGTGGTCAACGAGCGCGTACTGCGTTCGGTCTGGAGCTTCTTTTTTCTCTACGTCCTGTTTACCGCCTTTTTTATCTGGGCGCTGAATCTGATGGGGTACGATCTGTTCACCTCCTTCGCCACGGTCGCCGCCTGCATCAACAATATGGGGCTGGGATTCGGTGAAACTGCGTCAACGTTCGGTACGCTGACGGAAGGGGCAAAATACCTGATGTGCGTGGCGATGATTCTGGGGCGTCTGGAGATCTATCCGATACTGATCCTCTGCTCGCGCTTCTTCTGGCGGGCCTAGAAACAACACGCCCGGCAGAGGATGCCGGGCGGGAGAGAATTACGGGGCCGGATTCACCAGCAGCTGCCCCACCGAGCCGCGATCCGCCATCTCCAGTGTCTGGCTGTGGAACAGGAACGGGAAGTGCGGCCAGGAAGGCTGCCCGTAATAGACCAGCAGTTCCACCTGCCCGTCGACCCAGACGGTATCCTTCCAGCCTCTGTCTTCCGGGAACGGCATGGCGCCGTTGACGTTGCGGATAAGGAAACTCACCCCTTCGATATGGAACGACTGCGGCCTGTCGGCGCGCACCGTCCAGCGCTCCCAGGAGCCCTGCTGGGCGGTGATATCGATGCGGTTCACATCCCACAGCTGGCCGTTAATGCCCGGATCGTCGCCAAGGCTGATATCCCGGCTGCGCACCGGCGTACCGCTCAGGATCTCCTCCGACAGCAGGCGCATCGGCAGGGTATCGGTCACCAGCGGCAGCAGGCCGGTTGGACGCAGGGTTAACACCAGCGTCGAGACCAGAATGCTTGATGGCTCAAAGAAACCGCGCAGACGATCAACAATGCCCGCCGCCTCGCCACAGGTGATCGACACCTCTTCGCCGTTGGTCATATCCACCAGGATTTCGCGTCGCTCGCCCGGCGCCAGCGCCAGCTGTTTAACCGACACCGGAGCCGGTAAAAAGCCCTGATCCCCGGCAATGACGTGCAGCGCGCGGCCATCGCTCATCTGCAGTTGATAGCGACGCGAGTTGGAGGCATTCAGCAGACGCAGGCGTACCCAGCCGCGTGACACCTCGACATAGGGGCTTTGCGCGCCGTTGACCAGCAGCGTATCACCCACAAAACCGCCGCTGCCCGGCTCGCTGTACTCCGGCGTACCGAAATTATCCAACCGCTTGTCCTGAATGATGAGCGGGAAGTCATCCACCCCGTAGTGGTTCGGGATCGGCAGGGATTTACTGACCTCATCCTCTATCAGCCACATCCCGGCCAGACCGTTGTAGACCTGCTGCGCGGTGCGGTTCGGGGTGTTGGCGTGATACCAGAGGGTCGCGGCGCGCTGGCGGACCGGCAGAACCGGTGCCCAGTCGGCGCTTGCGGACATCATGCGCGGCGCACCGCCCAGCAGCGGGCCCGGCACCTGCATCCCGCTGATGGTCATGGCGACGTTCTCCGCCAGGCGGTTGCTGTAGATCAGTTTGACGTCATCGCCGCTCCAGACGCGCACCGTCGGGCCGAGGTAGCGTCCGTTGATGCCCCAGACCGAAGCCCGGGTACCCTGAGTGAACGACCAGTGGGCGCGCTGTAGCGTCAGAAACAGCGGCTGCCCGCGGCGGGATTCCAGTAACGGCGGAATGGGCAGCGGCTGCTGCTGCCCGGCGGCGTTTGCCCTCAGCGGAACCGCGCCTGCACAAAGGGCGATCCCCGATGCCTGAATAAACTGACGGCGACTGAGTGACATAATGGCTCCATCTATAAACGCACTAACACACGGGAATTCGTTTTCCCTTTAAGCCGGCTTAAACCTTGCCAGCAGCTTCTCGCTCTGCGACTTCTTTATCGAGCTCAGCGATTTTATTCAGCATTAATTCGCGGCAATGTGCCGCCAGCTCGCGTACCTGGTCTTTGCCATATTTACTGACATCGACCGGCGGCAGCATCTCTACGATGACCAGACCGTTACGCAGACGATTCAGGTTTATCTTATTCGATGTGTTGGAAACACACACTGGAATAATCGGTACGCCTGCCGCAATTGCGGCATGAAATGCGCCAGTTTTGAACGGCAGCAGGCCACGACCCCGGCTGCGGGTCCCTTCCGGGAACATCCAGATAGAGATCTTGCGCTTTTTGAAGTGGTTCACCACCTCGGCAATCGTGCCGTGCGCTTTGGCCCGGTTGTTGCGGTCAATCAGCAGGTTGCCGGTGAGCCAGTAGAGCTGGCCGAAGAACGGGATCCACAGCAGGCTTTTCTTGCCCACGGTGACGGTTGGCGGCTGCACGATTTTCGCTGCGGTCACCATATCGTAGTTATTCTGGTGGTTACCGATATAGATAGCGTTACCAAATTTCTCTGCCCCTTCCGGCAGACGCGTTTCCACTTTCAGGCCAAACAGCGGCGCCAGACGGGCAAACATGTGGCCAAAGGTGGCAACGTGTTTTGGATTACGCGGGCTGAACAGGCAGTAAACAGAGCCGAAGATACAGACCAGAATGCAGTAGATAACGGCAAGAATGGTTCGAACAATTAATAGCATAGCGACCTCAAAAACCCCTGACAGTTGGCGATTATACTGCAACTGTGAGCGGGTAACTCCTTTGTTTCTATAACGGATGTTTTTCACGAGTCCCCCTCCTGAGCGGAGGGGGAGGTGCTCTGTTACGCTTCGTTGTCGCCCGATGTTGCGCGGTGTGGAGAGTCGATCTCTACACGGTCAATGCGCTGCAAGCCACGCATCAGCGATCCTTTGCGTCCACGTTCGCCCACCACTTTCTGCAGCTCTTCCGGGCGCAGCTTGATTTTGCGTTTACCCACATGGATGGTCAACGTGCTCTGCGGCGGCAGAATAAAGAGGTGCGCCAGGCTGTCTTCCCCTTTTGCCGCATCCGCCGCAGCGATGTTGATGATCTTGTTGCCTTTGCCTTTCGACAGCTGCGGCAGATCGCTGAGCGGGAACATTAGCATGCGGCCCGCGGCGGAGATCGCCAGCAGCATGTCGTTCTCGTCTTCAATCACCAGCGGGGCCATGACCCGGGCGTTATCCGGCAGGCTAATCAACGCTTTGCCCGCACGGTTGCGCGAGATCAGATCGTTAAAGGTACAGATGAAGCCGTAACCCGCATCGGAGGCCATCAGCAGTTTCTGCTCATCACCTTCCATCAGCATATGCTCGACGGTCGCCCCTGGCGGCAGCGTCAGCTTGCCGGTGAGCGGCTCGCCCTGCCCGCGCGCTGACGGCAGCGTAATCGGGTCGATGGCGTAGCTGCGCCCGGTGGTGTCGATAAAGGCCACCGGCTGGTTGCTCTTGCCCTTCACGGCGGCTTTGAAGCTGTCGCCCGCTTTGTAACTCAGACCCGGCGCGTCGATATCATGACCTTTGGCGCTACGCACCCAGCCGCTTTGTGACAGCACAATGGTCACCGGCTCGGACGGCTGCATGTCATGCTCGCTCATCGCTTTCGCTTCTTCACGCTCGTGCAGCGGAGAGCGACGCTCATCGCCGAAGGCATCGGCGTCAGCCTGCAGCTCTTTCTTCAGCAGGTTGTTCATCTTGCGTTCGGAGGCGAGGATCGCCTGCAGCTGATCGCGCTCTTTTTCCAGCTCGTTCTGCTCACCGCGAATTTTCATCTCTTCCAGCTTCGCGAGATGGCGCAGTTTCAGCTCGAGGATCGCTTCCGCCTGGGTTTCGCTGATGCCAAAGCGCGACATCAGGGCCGGCTTCGGCTCATCCTCGGTACGGATGATCTCAATCACTTCGTCGATGTTGAGGAACGCCACCAGCAAACCTTCAAGGATATGCAGGCGCTTAAGCACTTTCTCCAGACGGTGATTCAGACGACGGCGCACCGTATCGCGGCGGAACGTCAGCCATTCGGTGAGGATCTCCAGCAGGTTTTTCACCGCCGGACGGCCATCCAGCCCGATCATGTTCAGGTTGATACGGTAGCTTTTTTCCAGATCGGTGGTGGCGAACAGGTGATTCATCACCGGCTCCATATCCACACGGTTGGAACGCGGCACGATCACCAGACGGGTCGGGTTTTCGTGGTCGGATTCATCGCGCAGATCGTCCACCATCGGCAGCTTTTTATTGCGCATCTGGGCGGCGATCTGCTCCAGCACCTTCGCGCCCGAGACCTGGTGCGGCAGCGCGGTGATCACCACCGCGCCATCCTCTTTGGTCCACACCGCGCGCATACGCACCGAGCCGCGACCGTTCTGGTAGATTTTGCGGATTTCCGCGCGGGAGGTGATGATCTCCGCTTCGGTCGGGAAGTCCGGCCCCTGCACGATATCCAGCAGATCGTCCAGCGTGGTCTTCGGCTGTTCAATCAGGGTAATGGCCGCTTTCGCCACTTCACGCAGGTTGTGCGGCGGGATATCCGTCGCCATCCCGACGGCAATACCGGTGGTGCCGTTCAGCAGAATGTTCGGCAGACGCGCAGGCAGCATTTTCGGCTCCTGCAGCGTACCGTCGAAGTTGGGTACCCACTCCACGGTGCCCTGGCCCAGCTCGCTGAGCAGCAGTTCGGCATATTTTGAGAGACGGGATTCGGTATAACGCATCGCCGCGAACGACTTCGGATCGTCCGGCGCACCCCAGTTCCCCTGGCCGTCGACCAGCGGATAGCGGTAGGAGAACGGCTGGGCCATCAACACCATCGCTTCATAACAGGCGCTGTCGCCGTGCGGATGGTATTTACCCAGCACGTCACCCACGGTACGGGCGGATTTTTTAAACTTGGCGCTGGCATTCAGTCCCAGCTCAGACATCGCATAAACGATGCGGCGCTGAACGGGTTTCAGGCCATCTCCGATAAACGGCAACGCCCTGTCCATGATGACGTACATGGAGTAGTTCAGGTAGGCGTTTTCCGTGAATTCATGTAGCGCGAGGCGCTCTGCCATATCGCTCATTAAATGGGATTCCTCAACTCAGAAACCAGTTGGTTTCAGGCAATATTGCCGCAGATACTACCTTATCTGGCGAGTCGAGTCACAAAGAAAAAGGGGCCGGAATAGCGGCCCCTTGATGGGTTATTTATTCAGCTTGATAACCTGTTTCACGTCGATTTCGAAATCGTTCCACTCTTTATCGACCTTGCCCTGCAGCTCAACCTTATCCTGCGGCGTAATGGTCTGGCCGTTCCAGTGTTTATTGTCGATCTCCACCGTTACCGTGCCGCTCTCATCACGGAAGGTATAACGGTCGTCAGAGAGGCGCTCGGTAATCGTCCCGCGCAGTTTCACCCAGCTGTCATCCTTCATATCCTTGACCTTCTGCGCCGTGGTGAGGTTAGCGTCATTATCGACAAACCCGCCCTGCTGGGTTTGCGTCTGGGTTGCCGTCGCGGATGGGCCATTAAATCCCCCCTGTGCCGCAAACACCGGCGCGGAGGTGATCATCATGATGGCAGCAATAGCAGCGATTTTTTTCATCTTAACTCTCCCTTTAATGTCGTTTCGCAATCCATTAAACAGGGTAAACCTTAACAACTTCTTAAGCGGAAAATTTAAATTTTTTTACTGTACAGCTGTGCGTAACAGAGGGTTTACTGACGGCATCAGGGAGGGAAACATGCGCATTTTACTGGTAGAAGATGACAGGCTGATTGGCGATGGCATTAAAGCCGGGCTGACGAAAATGGGCTTTTGCGTGGACTGGTTCACCGACGGCGAAACGGGCCGTGCGGCGCTCTATAGCGCCCCCTACGACGCCGTGGTACTTGACCTGACGCTGCCCGGCCTCGACGGGCTACAAATCCTGCGCGAATGGCGGGCACAGGGGCGCGACGAACCGGTGCTGATCTTAACCGCGCGGGATGCGCTCGATCAGCGCGTCGAGGGGCTGCGCCTGGGGGCTGACGATTATCTCTGTAAACCCTTCGCCCTGATTGAGGTGGCTGCCCGTCTGGAGGCGCTGGTGCGCCGCAGCCACGGGCAGGCGCACAGCGAACTGCGCCACGGTAAGATCACGCTCAATCCCACCAGCCTCGTCGCCACCCTGAACGGCGAAACTCTGGTGCTGAAGCCGAAAGAGTTTGCCCTGCTGGAACTCCTGATGCGCAACGCAGGCCGCGTCCTGCCGCGGAAGCTGATTGAAGAGAAGCTCTATACCTGGGATGACGACGTCTCCAGCAACGCCATAGAAGTCCACATACACCATCTGCGCCGCAAGCTCGGCAGCGATGTTATCCGCACCGTGCACGGCATCGGTTATACCCTGGGTGACGCATGAAACTGACCCAACGCCTCAGCCTCAAGCTGCGCCTGACGCTGCTGTTCTTAGCCCTGTCGCTGACGGCGTGGTTTGCCGCGAGCATCGTCGCCTGGCACCAGACCACCGATAAGCTCGATAAGCTGTTTGACACCCAGCAGATGCTGTTTGCCAAAAGGCTGCTGACCATGGATCTCGACGAGCTCAAAGCCCCGGAACGCATGCGCGAGGTGCCGAAAAAAGCCCGTCACGGCCATCTGGATGACGATGCGCTGGCCTTCGCCATCTATACCCCCGAGGGCAAAATGGTGCTCAACGACGGCGAAAACGGACGCGACATTCCGTACCACTATCGCCGGGAGGGCTTCGACAACGGGCGGCTGGACGACGATAACGACGAATGGCGCTTCCTCTGGCTTACCGCCCCGGACGGCAAGTACCGGGTGGTGGTCGGCCAGGAGCGGGAGTACCGTCAGGAGATGGCGCTGGACGTGGTGCGATCGCAGCTCACGCCGTGGCTGGTGGCGCTGCCGGTGATGCTGCTGTTGCTTATCGTCTTGCTGAGCCGGGAACTGCACCCGCTGAAAAAGCTGGCGCAAACCCTGCGCCTCCGCTCACCGGATGCCACTGACCGCCTGCCGACCCACGGCGTGCCCGTTGAGGTTCGTCCGCTGCTCGATGCGCTGAATCATCTGTTCGCCCGCACCCAGGAGATGATGGCCCGCGAGCGCCGCTTTACCTCCGATGCCGCCCATGAACTGCGCAGCCCCCTCACCGCCCTGAAAGTGCAGACCGACGTGGCGCAGCTGTCGCTGGACGATCCTGAGGCGCAGGGCAAAGCGCTGAACCAGCTACACGCCGGTATCGACCGGGCATCGCGGCTGGTTGAGCAGCTCCTGACCCTGTCGCGCCTGGATTCGCTGGAGAGCCTCGATGACGTGGAATCCCTGGTGCTGGCCGATGTTCTCCAGTCGGCGGTGATGGAGATTTACTCTACGGCGCAGCAGGCCGGGATCGAGATGCGCCTGAACATCAACGCCCCGCAGGTCACCCGCCCTGGTCAGCAGCTGCTGCTGAGCCTGCTGGTGCGCAATCTGCTGGATAACGCCGTACGCTACAGCCCGTGCGGCAGTGTGGTGGAGGTTACGCTCGATAGCCGCAGTTTTACCGTCCGTGACAACGGAGCGGGCATTGCCCCCGAGGCGCTGGCGCGGATCGGCGAGCGCTTCTATCGCCCGCCAGGGCAGGAGCAAACCGGCAGCGGGCTGGGGTTGTCTATCGTCAAACGGATTGCCGCCCTGCATCGAATGACGGTTACACTCGGGAATGCGCCGGAGGGCGGCTTTGCCGTCACCGTCGGCTGGTAGGGAATTATTGCTGCTATAGCAAAAGACTTTGCACATTTTGCTAATTTCACCGCACCGCTGTCGCGCGTAGAATAGCCCTCAGACTCGCTACTCTGAGGACAACTTAATGAGCAATATCTTAATTATCAACGGCGCAAAAAAATTCGCCCACTCCAATGGCCAACTGAATGACACCCTGACCGAGGTCGCGGACGGCTTCCTGCGCGACGCCGGGCATGATGTTAAAGTCGTGCGCACCGACGGCGAGTACGATATCCAGGCCGAAGTGCAGAACTTCCTCTGGGCTGACGTGGTGATCTGGCAGATGCCTGGCTGGTGGATGGGCGCACCGTGGACCGTGAAAAAGTACATGGACGATGTCTTTACTGAAGGCCACGGCGCGCTGTATGCCAGCGATGGCCGCACCCGTTCAGATGCCTCGAAAAAATATGGCTCCGGCGGTCTGATTCAGGGGAAAAAGTACATGCTTTCCCTCACCTGGAACGCCCCGATAGAAGCCTTCACCGAAGAAGATCAGTTCTTCCACGGCGTGGGCGTGGACGGTGTTTATCTGCCGTTCCACAAAGCCAACCAGTTCCTGGGAATGGAGGCGCTGCCGACCTTTATCACCAACGACGTGATCAAAATGCCGGACGTGCCACGCTATATCGCAGAATATCGCAAGCATCTGGCTGAAATTTTTGCTTAACTGGTTGCATGTTATCAGGAGAAATGACCATGCTTACCGTTATTGCTGAAATTCGTACCCGTCCTGGCCAACATCACCGTCAGGCGGTGCTGGATCAGTTCGCTAAAATTATCCCGACCGTTTTAGAAGAAGCCGGCTGCCACGGCTACGCGCCGATGGTGGACACCGCCGCGGGTGTCAGCTTCCAGACCACCGCCCCCGACTCCATCGTGATGGTTGAGCAGTGGGAAACCGTCGCGCACCTTGAAGCGCATCTGCAGACTCCGCACATGAAAGCGTGGAGCGAGGCGGTGAAGGGTGACGTTCTGGAAACGCATATCCGTATTCTGGAGAACGGGGTTTAACCCCTGTTTTGCCCGGTGGCGCTACGCTTACCGGGCCTACAAAACCGTAGGCCGGGCAAACGAAGTGCCGCCCGGCAATACCAACAGCACCGAATCTCAGGCCCGGTACGCATAGCGTTTCCGGGCTTTTTTTATTACCTCGAAACGCACCTGCTATGCTTACCTCTGATTTCATTGTTATCTGGAGGAAGGAATGGGAATTTTTAACTTCGTTAAAGAGGCAGGTGAAAAGCTGTGGGATAACCTGACCGATCACAAAGGTCAGAGCGATAAGGTGACTGAACACCTTAAAAAACTCAACATACCGGGCGCCGACAAAGTGCAGGTCAACGTCAACGACGGTAAGGCCGTGGTGACGGGCGACGGACTCACCCAGGAGCAGAAGGAAAAAATCCAGGTCGCGGTGGGGAACATCGCGGGCGTCAGCGAGGTGGAAAACAGCATCACCGCCACCGATACCCAACATGAAGCCACCTACTACACGGTCAAATCGGGTGATACGCTGAGCGCTATCTCCAAAACGGTGTATGGCGATGCGTCGCAGTACAACAAAATCTTCGAAGCCAACCGCCCTATGCTCTCCAGCCCCGATAAAATTTATCCCGGCCAGACGCTGCGTATTCCAGAAGCCTGATAGCACCGCACCGAGGGAAGATGATGAAGATAGCCTGTCTGGGCTGGGGCTCGTTGATATGGAAAAGCGGCCCACTCCCCGTCGCCGGGGAGTGGAAAACTGACGGGCCATCGCTCCCCGTTGAATTTTGTCGGATCAGCGATGGCGGCGAGCTCGCCACCGCCCTCTGCATGAACGCACCTGCCGTTCCCGTGCTCTGGGCGTGGCTCAACGCGGAAACCCTGAACGTTGCCTGTCAGGCCCTGCGCGAGCGCGAAGGGATCCCTGAAGAACGTTGTGACGGTATCGGTTCGTTGCTGACTGGAGAGCGCCATACCGGCCTGCTTGCTAAATGGGCGGCCGAGAGAGGCATCGAGGCGGTGATCTGGACCGGGCTGCCACCGAGAAGCGCCTCACTGGAGGGGCGGGTGCCTACCGTGGACGAAGCGATTGTTTATCTGGACAGCCTGAGCGGCGAGGCCCGCCAGCACGCGCGGGACTATTTTGACCAGGTGCCAGCCCAAATCGACACCCCCTACCGGCGGGTAATTACTGAAGTGCTGGGGTGGTGACAACGCCACCCCAGCGTTTTCTTACCAGTACAGTTTCCAGCTCTGGGTAAAGCGCACCAGCGCTTCGACGTAGAAGTAATCCCCCCAACTGGCGCACTCGTCCACGCCTTTATTGCTGGCGAGGTGATACACAGAGTGTTTCAGCACGCCGTTGCCCTTCTCCTCTTTTCCCATCAGGTAGTGCCTGGTCAGCGAGGACATGATCCCTTTCGCCCACGCCAGATAGCGCTCGCGATCCGGGTCAGTCACCGGCAGATGCTTCACCAGCTCCAGCAGGCCGCATACCGCAATCGCCGCCGACGAGGCGTCACGCAGCGCGTCGGTGCCCACCAGCGCCAGATCCCAGTGGCAGACGTAATCCTCCGGCAGGCGGTTGAGGAAGTAATTTGCCAGCCGTTTTGACAGGGCGATCATCGTCTCGTCGCCGGTATAGATATAGCTCAGCAGAAAGCCGTAAATCCCCCACGCCTGGCCCCGCGACCAGCAGGAGTCGTCCGCATAGCCCTGCTGGGTATTGCCGTAGCGCGGCGCGCCGGTGACCACGTCCATATAGTAGGTGTGGAAGGTAGAGGCATCGTCACGGATAAGGTATGTTGCGGCCTGCCTCACATGGGCTCTGGCGGCCTCGGCAAAGCGCGGATCGCCAGTCTGCTCCGTCGCCCAGTAGAGCAGCGGCAGATTCATGTTGCAGTCGATGATCATCCGGCCAGCCTGTTCCGGGTCAGCCAGATCGCCCCACGCCTGGATGATCTTTGCCTTCTCGTGGAAGCGTTCCAGCAGGGCTTCTGCCGCCAGCAGCGAGAAGCCGCGCGCTTCACGGTAACCGGTCAACCGCCAGTCCGCCACGCAGGAGAGGGTGTAGAGGAAGCCGAGATCGTGGGTGTTGGTGTCGCTGCGCCCGGCAATGCGCAGGCCAAACGAGCGCGTGTGTTTTTGGGCCATCTCACGGAATTTCTCGTCCCCGCTCATCTCCCACGCCAGCCACAGCTGCCCGGTCCAGAAGCTGGTGGTCCACTCGACGTTATCGGTCAGGGGATAAAACCCCTCTTTGCAGGTTTCTGCCGGGAATTTGTCACCGAATTCCGTTAAATGACGGCTAATCAGGTCGAGGATATGGCTGCGTGCCGAGATTAATTCATCGCTAAAGGCGCGTTCATCCACGGGCACGGGAATATCGGCCAGACGTTCCTCGGTGATACGACTTAACATAATTCGATTCCTTCTTTGACGACGTAAATTAGTGATGTTCAGCAACGTTCAGCGTTTTTGCGCCGCGCCATTTGCTCTGGCAGGCGGATAACGTGAAGGCGGAAATAAGGGTAAAGGTCAGCGCCGTGGCGCCCATGATGATATAGGTCTGCTCAAAGCCGATGCGGTCATACATATAACCGGCAGGTGACGAGACCACGACATTACCGACGTAGAGCATTGCCTGATAGCCCAGCAGATACATGGTGGCGTTCACGCGTTTATCGAAATGCTCGGCGATATACTTAAAGACCGACACCAGCAGGAGGCAGATCTCCAGACCGTACAGCGGCTTGAGAACCGAAATAAGCAGGTGCGAATCGCAGATCCCGGAAATAATCAGGCGTGCCCCGACAATCAGGCCGACAATCAATAACCCACGCTTGGCGCCAATAAAATTCACGAACAGCGGGATGACCATATACATGACAAATTCCATCCCCGACTGCACGGTGCCCAGATAGCCAAATACCGCGTTGCCCTGGTGCACATCATCAAAGAAGGTGACGAAATAGCGCGAGAACTGCTGCTCGGCGATAAACATCATCCACGCCACGCCCGCTACGTACAGGCAGAAGGCCCAGAATTTGCGGCTGCGCAGCAGGGCGTAGACATCCGCCGGAACGATTTTCTCTTTGGTCAGCACCTCACCCGCATGGGCCGAGTTGGTGTTCACCTTCAGGCTCAGGAGGACAATCAGCATAATGACCGACGCCACGCTGCCCATAATGAAGTTGTACGCCGGAGAGAGGTTAAACAGCAGGCCGGAGAACGACGATGCCACCGCCCAGCCCAGCGATCCCCACATACGGATCTGACCAAATTCCATGCCGTTAAGACGGCTGAAACGGTCGGAATAGGATTCGCACGCCGCGACGCCCGCATACCAGGCGAAACTTAAATAGAGCGCGCCGATAATAATCCCCACCAGGGTGTTGGACATTAACAGCGGCTGATAGACATAAATAAAGAACGGCGCCATCAGGGCGGACATCGCCACCACAAAATAGAGCAGGTATTTGCTCATGCCGATCTTATCCAGAATATAGCCATAGATCGGTTTCAGAATAACGGAGAAGACACCGTTTACCGCAAATACGGTGCCGATCACCGAGCCGCTCAGGTTGGCTTTTTGCCCGAGCCAGATCGCCAGCAAACCAATACTGGCCGACCAGGTAAAGAAATAGAGAAAGATAAAACTGCTGATTTTGTAATATTCAGTTTTGTTGCTCATACCATCCTCGCCGATATCCAGGGTAAGGCTCTTATAAAATGAACGACAGCTTACGTTCGCTTCCGGGCGCGCAAATAACGACCCGGTTATCTTCTATTTTCAGTTGTGGTGTGTTTGCCTCTGCACGCGCTTTCCCGGAGGCGTATACCGCACTGCACAGCCAGCTCTCCCCCTGCGGGAGAGTGGTGGTCAGCACCGGAATGGCGGCGCATTCGGCAAACATGATGCTGCTGTTGGGTGGCGTCACCACGCTGTCAGGCTGACGGCTGATGACAGGCGACAGATCGACAATGACGCTGCTGCCGTTCGCGGCATTCAGATAACTGCCGCGCCCGATAAGCTGATGGTCGGTTTTCATTACCGCAAAACCGCCCTCCACCGTCTGCAACGTGCGGGCGCTGTTGATGCGGTGCAGGCGCAGATGCCACTCGCCAAACGGCACCAGCCAGCTCTCAATGTGGACGTCGTGCCACGGCGACCAGCGCGAAAAGATGAAGTTCTCGTCGACGCGGACCGCTTCGCATTCACGGCGTCCGCGGAAGTAGTTATCACCATCGGCCAACAGCAGCATGGAGTCGCAGGCAGCATGCTTGATGCCGAAGCGTCCGCGCTCGATGGTGAACCCAAAGCGGCTGGAGTAGGCAAATTTGGTGTATTTCGCCTCGGTGTTCACATAGTTGTTCAGCTCCAGCTGTCCGGCGGTGAGCATCGTGACGTGATCCGCCTGCATCAGGATCTGCTGGGCATGGGGAATGAGGCGCTTTTCGGCAAGCGCAGGTAATGGCTGCTCTTCTGCCTGCCAGAACGGATGGCTCTCCGGCAGGGCCAAAATCAGGTAGGTTTTCAGCGCCCAGTAAGGCGAGCCGGGGGAGTTATAGTCCTCGCACATCGCCAGGTTCGGGTAGGCGAAGCCAAGCGTCAGGATCCCGTCGCGATCGGTCATCGGCTGTTGCTGCCACCAGCGCAGATGACGGAGGATGATCCCTTTCACAACCCCCGGCGTGAATACCTCCAGCCCGGAAAAAGCCACCGCGCTCCAGAAGGCGACCATCGCGAAGCGGTAGGTCAGGCTGCGGCCAAAGGGCACCGAGGCGCCGTCGGCGGCGGACATATAGATAAAATCTTCCGCGAACAGGCGCGAACGCTGGCGCAGCACCTCTGCCCTCGCCTCATCACCGCTCAGGGTGGCGTAGATCAAACCGTAAAAGTGAAACGCCATTGAGATGTAGTAGTCCTTTGGCCGTCCCGGACCGTCGGAGTACCAGCCGTCCCCCAGATAGTAGGTCTCCATCATGGCGAAGCGGCGATCGATGGCCTGCTGGTCGTAGGGCAATCCGGCGCGCTTAAAGCCAAGCTGGACCATGATGGCGAAGTAGTTCCAGTTGCTGTCCGGCATCGTCGCGTCGGTGATCTGGTTCAGCCAGGCGTGCAGATTCATCAGCTCACGTTCGCTAAACAGTTCAGTAAGTTTGTCCTGTAGGAGCGCCAGCCCGAGGCCATAGGCCGCCATCTCCACCAGACGTTGGTCATAAGGCCCGGCTTCGCCCCAGTAGCCTGCGCTTTGCGGATCGGTGCCCTGCTTAATGGCGGCGATATATTTATCGCTAAAGGGCGTGCTGTCGCCTGCGGCCATCAACGGAAACAGCCCCCATAAGACACGGGAGAGCCCCTCCATCTGCGCCACATCCCGGGCGTAGTGCGCGCAGGTATCGCCCAGTGAAAACCGCGAACTCCCCGCCGGAAACTGATTATCTACCGCCGAAAGCCACATGTTCAGGGCCGCCACCAGATCCTGGCGGGATGACAACGGATTTGATTTTTCTTTATTTGCCGCGCACATACGCTTGTCCTCGCAATCAACTGCGGCAAAGCATAGTTAATCAACAAGGTGCAGAAATGTTAGCCGGGTCACAGGAGTGAGAGATGAATAAACCCGCAGTTGAGGAAATTTAAAATGGTGGTTTATAAAGAGGAAAGAAAAGGGAAAAGTTGAGTTTTATTGCACTATGCGCGAAACCCCTACGCCGGAACACCTTGAGCTCATCACCCTGAACGATACCCTCGTGTCGTTCAGTCGCCTGTTCGCCAACACCGTGCGCTATCACCACTGGCACCAGTGTCTGGAGATCCTCTATGTCGAAGAGGGCTTTGGCGTGGCGATTGTCGATAACCGCCACTACACCATGCGCCCGGGGAGGCTATTTTTCTTTCCCCCCTTTACCCTGCACAAGGTGATGGTCGACCCCCAGGCCGAAGCGAACTACCGCCGGACCATTATTCATCTCGATCAGCATGCGGTAATGAAAGCCCTGCGTGATTTTCCCCAGACCCAACAGCGACTCCAGAAGCTGTCCCAACGGGGAGGAGAAGCCTGGGTAGCGGACATGGCCCATTGCCACAGCCATATCGATCATCTTTTCAGCTGCTACCCGCCGCCGTTGAACAGCGAGCGCATCGCCAGCCTGCTGATTAGCCTGTTCGCCATGCTGCCGCACGATGACGAAGGCCAGCCCGGCAACAGCCACGGTATTGCCAGCCAGGTAATGTTCTGGCTGGATGAGCACTACCAGCATAAGTTCAGTCTTGATGCGCTGGCAGACGAGCTGGGTAAATCCCGCAGCTACGTATCACGGAAATTCCATGCGGAGACGGGAGAGAAAATTCACGATTACCTGAATACGTTACGATTACGCAAAGCCTGTGAGAGCCTGCTGCATTCAGACGCCAGCGTGCGGGAGATTGCCGCCCGGGTGGGGTTTTCAGACGTGACCTACTTTATCAGCGCGTTTAAAAAGGGGATCGGAGAGACGCCCTTACAGTACCGGAAGAATCATCTGCAGCCCTGAGACACACGGCTGCGCGCTCATGCTCATTCATCTCTGAAAACGTGACGGCATAGTGATACTTTTCCTGTTCATCATAACGGCGGATTAATGGCCCCTGACTGAGCAGGCAGCATCAGAATAAAGCGCGTCGAGGTTTTATCTGACTCAACGGATACCCGTCCATTATGGGCAGTAATAATGGATTTAACGATCGCCAGACCGATGCCGCTACTGTTTTCATCTTTTCGCTGACGAGAGGGATCGACCCGATAAAAGCGATCGAACAGCCGGGGTAAATGCACAGGCGCTATAGGCGTGCCCGGGTTTTCCACACTAATATGCACTTCCCCTTCCCCTGAGCGCAGGTGAACGGTAATGGTGCTCCCGCGTGGGGTATAACGGATGGCGTTTGACAGTAAGTTGCTTATTGCCCGACGCAGCATCAGCGGATCGCCCTCCACCGGGGTGGCCTGCCCCTCCAGGCTTAGCGCTACTTCGCGTTCCTCGGCCAGGGCTTCAAAGAAGTCGAAAACCGTGGCGATCTCCGTCGCCAGATCCAGCTTCTCTTTTTCCGGGATCAGCTGGTTATTATCTGCCTGGGCGAGAAATAGCATATCGCTGACCATTTTCGACATGCGTGAAAACTCCTCCAGGCTGGAGTAGAGCACTTCCTCCAGCTCTTTCACGTTACGTGGCTGGCTGAGAGCTATTTCGGTTTGCGTGACAAGATTAGTGATCGGGGTACGCATTTCATGAGCAATATCGGCAGAAAAATTGGACTGCCGGTTAAAGACATCTTCTATACGCTCAATCATATGGTTAAAAGAGATCACCAGCCTTTCCAGCTCAATGGGCACATTTTGGTTATTTAAGCGGACACCGAGATCGGTCGAGCTAATATTTTTGATCTGCTGACTTAAACTGCGGATAGGTTTATGCCCCTGATAGACGGCAAACAGCACAATAAAGATCACGATAATGCTGATTATCGACGCCATTATCATCAGCTTGTTTTTGAGGTCATTGATATAATGCAGATGAAAATTGATCGATAGCGCCATCAGTAAATTATAGGCGGGCGTGCCATCTGCTTTTTTGCCGATGGGTAGCATAATTATACGCCAGGCGCTGTGCTGCGCCTGCGCACTATCAGCCATTCCCTGGTGCGGGGCGGGATCACGCCATAAGAGCACATGTCCGGCACGCAAATCTCTGCCAGGGGCGGGATCGTTGAGAAGGGTGTTCAAATCGGGTCCGGTTGAGGACTGAAAAACCGGACGATTATCCCTATCCAGTAGCAAAACAGAGATATTGGCGAAGCCTGCCACGACATTTTGCAGGATTTCCAGCCGCTCTTTTTCCGGCTCCTCCTGATGGCTCAGTACCGTTTCGAGGGTGAAGCCTATCTGCTTCAAATCATGAATATCGCGCTCTTCGAAATGTGCCTTTACGGAGTGGATCATTACCCAGGTGAAGACAAAAAAAGAGGCAATGGTGGCGAGGCTGATAAAGAACGTGAGCCGCGTGGCCAACGAAAAAGGCCGGGGGGAGCGCCTAAAGATCATCTGGCACCTCAAGCATATAGCCTACACCGCGCACGGTCTGGATGAGCCGTGGTTCAAAATCGTTATCAATCTTGCCCCGCAACCTTTTCACCGCCACGTCGATGGCATTGGTATCGCTGTCAAAATTCATGTCCCAGACCTGAGACGCAATCAGCGACCGGGGCAACACTTCGCCCTGATGACGAATGAAGAACTCCAGCAAGGTAAACTCCTTGCTGGTCAGCGTGATGCGCGTTCCGTTGCGCGTTACCTTACGGCTGACCAGATCGAGGGTCAGATCGGCTACCTGAAACTGGCTTTCGACCATCACCGCCGCGCCACGACGGAGTAACGTCTTTACTCGGGCCAGCAGTTCGGCAAAGGCAAAAGGCTTAATCAGATAATCATCAGCGCCCAGCTCAAGCCCTTTGACCCGATGTTCAATGGTGCCCAGCGCGGTGAGCAGGAGAATGGGCATCCCTTTGTTGGCCGTGCGCAGCATCCTGACAATATCCCAGCCGTTCACATCCGGCAGCATAATGTCGAGGATCAACAGATCGTAATCTGCGGTCATTGCCAGATGAAAACCGTTCAGGCCGTTGTCTGCCAGATCGACAATAAACCCGGCCTCTTTCAGCCCCTTAGTCAAATACTCGCCGGTTTTTTTCTCGTCTTCGACGATCAGAATTTTCATGACGTTCTCTCCCTGCCCTGCGCTGCGAGCCTGAGATTTTAGGCATCCCGGATTCGATAGCAAAGGCATATTCCGCTTAATGACAGCTTTGTCATTTTCCTGTCACCCGTCAAACAGAGTCCGGAACGTAAAGTACCCGTCGTTGAACTACCCCTTTAAGGATCCGCCCGGGCGAGAAAACCTATGCGTAAATTTCAATTAATGACGCTCAGCGTAAGTTTTATTCTGACCGGCTGTCTTTCGCTGGCACCGGAATATCAGCGCCCGTCCGCCCCGGTGCCGTCGCAATTCTCGCTCAGCCAGAATGCATTAGTGGCTACAACGCCGGGTTACCGGGATAGCGGCTGGCGGGCCTTTTTTGTCGATCCGCACGTCAAGGCCCTGATAGACGAAGCGCTGGTAAATAACCGCGATTTGCGAATGGCGGCGTTGAAAGTAGAGGAAGCCCAGGCGCAATACGGCGTAACGGATGCCGACCGTTTTGCGCAACTGACGATGGATGGCCGTAAAACAGTGAGCGGGAGAGTGGACGGGAATGCATCGACCACGGGGGACTATGAAGCAGGCCTCAACCTTAGCTTCGATCTGGATTTCTTTGGCCGCTTAAAAAATCTGAGTGAAGCTGAGCGTCAGGCGTATCTTGCCAGCGCCGAAGCTCATCGGGCGGTACATATTTTACTTATCTCGAATGTATCGCAGGCCTATTTCAATCAGCAGCGGGCCTGGGCCCAGCTCCAGGTGGCCCAGGAGACGTTAGCCAACTATGAGCGTGCTTATACCTTTGTTGAGAAGCAACTGCTGACAGGCAGCACCAGTGTGCTGGCACTGGAGCAGGCGCGTGGCGTCATAGAGAGCACCCGCAGCGATATCGCCAGGCGGCAAGGGGAGCTGGTGCAGGCCGATAACGCCCTGCATCTGCTGTTGGGTACCTGGAACCCGCTGCCGAAGAATGGCTATCGCGAGGATATTGCAAATAATGGCGTAGTATTACCGCCAAATCTCTCCTCAAACATTTTATTGCAGCGCCCGGATATCATGCAGGCTGAACACGAGCTGCTGGCGGCCAATGCCAATATCGGTGCCGCCCGCGCCGCTTTTTTCCCGTCCATCACTCTCACCAGCGCGTTATCCAGCAGCAGTACCGAGTTATCCAGCCTGTTTTCTGCGGGCAGTGGGATGTGGAATTTTATCCCCAAAATCGAGCTGCCTCTGTTTAATGCCGGACGTAATCAGTCGAACCTCAGCCTGGCTGAAATTCGTCAGCAACAGTCGGTAGTGAATTATGAAAATAAGATCCAGACCGCCTTTAAACAGGTTGCGGATGCGCTGGCATTACGCCAGCACATTAGCGATCAGATTGCGGCGCAGCAGCGCTATCTCACCTCGCTGCAGATAAGCCAACAGCGCGCCAGAGTCCTCTATCAGCATGGCGCGGTCAGCTATATCGAAGTGCTGGATGCCGAACGCGCCCTGTTTACCACCCGGCAGACCTTACTCGACCTTAACTACGCCCGTCATGTGAACGAAATTACGTTATTCACCGCTCTCGGCGGCGGCTGGATTGAATAACCCCCTTACTTCACTCAGGAATTATCACGATGAAAACGCTCTCTACCGCACTCTTTTTCGGCCTCTGTTCCGCGACCCTGTTCAGCGCGCACGCCAGCGACAGGCATGACATGGCAAACATGCAGCCCACCGCGGCAACGGCAGAGCAACATCCGGTGGTCAACGCCACAGGAGAAGTCAAACATATTGATATGCAAGAAAAAAAGATAACCATCGCCCACGGACCTGTCGCGGCATTGAACTGGCCAGCAATGACGATGCGTTTCACCCTGACCCCCACGACGCACCTGCAGGATATTAAACCGGGCGACAAGGTTGAATTTACCTTTGTGCAGCAGGGCAACATCTCGTTATTACAGGATATCCACACCCAGGATTAATCCCGCCAGATACGGTGCACTGAGCGTGAATGGAATAACTATGATGCCTTTCAACATTAAAAACACAGCACTTATTGTCGGCGGCGCGATCCTGGGCGGTAGCATTACCGCAGGCATTGCTTTCTCTATTTCAGCTGCGCATTCGACCACTGAAGCTCCCGCCACAGAGCAGCACCGGCAAGTGCTGTTCTGGTATGACCCGATGTACCCCAACACCCGCTTTGATAAACCAGGCAAGTCACCCTTTATGGATATGGATCTGGTGGCGAAGTATGCCGATGAAGAGGGAGGGGAAACCCCTGCCCCTGGCATTCGCATCGACCCGACCCAGACACAAAACCTCGGCGTAAAGGTGGAGTCGGTTCGCCAGGGGTCGTTGCAGTATCAGCGGACCTTCCCGGCCAATGTCAGCTACAACGAATATCAGTTTGCCATCCTGCAGGCACGCTCAGCGGGCTTTATTGAGAAAGTCTATCCCCTGACCGTGGGGGACAAAGTGCGCAAAGGGATGCCGCTGGTGGACATGACTATCCCGGACTGGGTTGAAGCACAGAGTGAATATTTACTCCTGCAGGAGACTGGCGGGACAGGTACTCAAACTGAAGGGATCCTTGAGCGCCTGCGGCTGGCGGGTATGCCGGACGAGGCTGTACGGCGTCTCATCTCCAGCCGCAAAATTCAGACCCGCTTCACGTTGAAAGCGCCTATTGACGGGGTGATTACCGCATTTGATCTGCGCAGCGGGATGAACATCGCTAAAGACAACGTAGTCGCCAAAATCCAGGGTATGGACCCGGTGTGGATCACAGCCTCAGTGCCAGAATCCATCGCCTGGCTGATTAACGATACATCACAGTTCACGTTTTCTGTGCCGGCATGGCCGGATAAAACGCTCTCCGTGAAGAAATGGTCGCTGCTGCCGAGTGTGGATGCGGCAACCCGCACGCTCCAGCTGCGCCTGGAGGTGGATAACCCGGACGAGACCCTGAAACCGGGTATGAATGCCTGGTTAAAACTCAACAGCCAAAGTCAGCCCATGCTGTTAATTCCTTCCACCGCGTTAATCGACAGCGGTGATGAGCAACGGGTTATTACCGTTAATAGCGAGGGGCGCTTCGTCCCGAAATTGGTTGAAGTGTTCCATGAATCCCAGGGCGTCACCGCCATTCGTACCGGACTTACAGAGGGTGAAAAGGTCGTGTCGAGCGGCCTGTTCCTGATCGATTCAGAGGCAAACATCACAGGCGCGCTGGAGAGAATGCGTACAACCGGCCATCCGCACGAAGGGAAAGCAAATGATTGAATGGATTATTCGCCGTTCGGTGGCTAACCGTTTTCTGATGTTAATGGGCGTAGCGTTTCTCAGCATCTGGGGTACCTGGACAATCCTCCACACCCCGGTTGATGCCTTGCCGGATCTCTCTGACGTACAGGTGATCGTAAAAACCCAGTATCCGGGCCAGGCTCCGCAACTGGTAGAAAATCAGGTCACCTACCCAATCACCACCACCATGCTCTCTGTGCCAGGCGCAAAAACGGTGCGCGGCTTTTCGCAGTTTGGTGATTCGTATGTGTATGTCATTTTTGAAGAGGGTACCGATCGGTACTGGGCGCGCTCCCGGGTGCTGGAATACCTCAACCAGGTCCAGGGCAAACTGCCCGCGGGCGTAACGGCAGAAATGGGTCCGGATGCCACCGGCGTAGGCTGGATCTTTGAGTATGCGCTGGTGGATCGCAGCGGCAAACACGATCTGGCTGAACTGCGCTCTTTACAGGACTGGTTCCTGAAATATGAGCTGAAAACTCTCCCGGATGTTGCCGAAGTGGCGTCGGTGGGAGGCGTGGTTAAAGCGTACCAGATCGTGGTCGATCCTCAGAAACTAACCCAGTTCGGCATCAGTCTGGCGGAGGTGAAAGCCGCAGTGAATGCCTCCAATCAGGAGGCGGGGGGTGCCTCTGTCGAGCTCTCTGAAGCCGAGTATATGATCCGGGCCAGCGGCTACCTGCAAACGCTGGATGATTTCAATGCCATCGTGCTAAAAGCTGGCGTCAACGGTGTACCGATTTATCTGCGTGACGTGGCGCGGGTGCAGACTGGACCGGAGATGCGCCGGGGTATCGCTGAGCTTAATGGCGAAGGAGAAGTGGCCGGGGGCGTGGTGATCCTGCGTTCCGGTAAAAATGCCCGGGAGGTGATCTCCGCGGTCAAAAATAAGCTGGAGACGTTAAAGCAAAGCCTGCCGGAAGGGGTGGAAATTGTCACCACTTACGACCGCAGCCAGCTCATTGACCGGGCCGTCGGTAACCTGAGCCATAAACTGCTGGAAGAGTTCATTGTGGTTGCCCTGGTCTGCGCCCTGTTTCTTTGGCATTTGCGCTCCGCGCTGGTGGCGATTATTTCACTGCCGCTTGGCCTGTGCTTCGCCTTTATCATCATGCGTTTTCAGGGAATTAACGCCAATATCATGTCCCTTGGCGGCATTGCCATTGCCGTTGGCGCGATGGTGGATGCCGCTATCGTGATGATCGAAAATGCCCATAAGCGCCTGGAAGAGTGGCAACACCAGCATCCGGGCCAGAAGCTACGCAACGACACACGCTGGCAGGTGATCACCCAGGCGTCCGTTGAGGTTGGACCGGCGCTGTTTATCAGCCTGCTGATTATTACTTTGTCCTTCATTCCGATCTTTACCCTGGAAGGCCAGGAGGGACGCCTGTTCGGACCGCTGGCTTTTACCAAAACCTGTTCGATGGCGGGGGCTGCCCTATTAGCGCTCATGGTGATCCCGATCCTGAT